>JAYUYU010000553.1:0-12091 GCA_043752365.1 Myxococcales bacterium
CGGGGCTCGGCAGCGCCGACCCGCCTGTGAAGCCGCCGGCGCCGCCGGCGCCGCTGCCAGGCGCGGCGCCCTGGAAGGTGGAACGGCGCGGCCAGTACAAGGTCGACGAAGCTCAAACGCCTTACGAAGACGTCACCACCTACAACAACTACTACGAGCTCGGATTGTCCAAGTCCGAGCCCGCGGAGCTTGCCTATCATCTCAAGCCACGGCCGTGGACGGTGCGCGTCACCGGTCACGTCCAAAAGCCGCAAACGCTGGACATCGACACGATCCTACGTTGGTTCGGTTTGGAAGAGCGCGTGTACCGCATGCGCTGCGTCGAAGCTTGGTCGATGGTGATTCCTTGGGTCGGCTTTCCGCTGGCCGAGCTGGTCAAACGCCTCGAGCCGACCTCGCGTGCGAAGTACGTCAGTTTCACTACGCTGCTGGACCCGGTACAGCTCCCCAATCAGGTCAGCAGCGTGCTCGGTTGGCCTTACGTGGAAGGGCTGCGCATCGACGAGGCCACCCACCCGCTGGCGTTCATGGCCCTCGGCCTGTACGGCGCGCCTTTGCCTGGGCAAAACGGCGCACCGCTACGGCTGGTCGTGCCTTGGAAATACGGCTTCAAAGGCGGCAAATCGATCGTCGAAATCGGCTTTTCGGAGCAACAGCCGCGCGCCACCTGGAACCGCGCCGCGCCAAGTGAATACGGCTTCTATGCCAACGTAAATCCAGCGGTCGACCATCCGCGCTGGAGCCAAGCCACGGAACGGCGCATCGGTGAGCTAACCCGCCGCGCGACCTTGCCCTTCAACGGCTACGCCAACGAGGTCGCGCACCTCTACGCCGGCATGGATCTTTCGCGGTCGTTCTAGCCATGACCCGCAAATCTCGCCATGCGGTCCTGGCACCAGCATTCGTCACCGGCTGGTGCATTGCGCTCGCGCAGCTCGGCTATCGCCTCGCGACGCATCGCTTGGGCGCCAATCCCATCGCCACTCTGCTCAATCAGCTTGGGTTGCTGGCGCTGGTGTTGTTGGTCGCGACGTTGTGCGCGACGCCGCTCAAGCTCACCTTCGGCTGGACGTGGCCCTTGCGGGTGCGGCGCACGCTGGGCCTGTTGACGTTTTTCACGGTGCTCTTGCACTTCGCGCTCTATTTGGGGGCAGATCAGGGTTTCGACCTCTCGAGTGTGCTGAGCGACCTCGTGAAGCGCCCGTTCATTGCCGTCGGCTTCTTAGCGCTGTTGCTGCTGATCCCGCTGGCTTGGACGTCATCCAAGCAAGCCATCCAGCGGCTCACCTTCCCGATCTGGCAACGTCTGCACCGCCTGGTGTACGTGGTCGCCGTCTTGGCCGCGCTACACTTCTACCTGCGCGTCAAAGCCGACCACACACAACCGCTAGTGTACGGCGCCATTTTGCTCGTGGGCTTCGGCGTACGCTTGGTTTCCTGGCGTCTGAAGGCCCGCGCCAAGCGCGCCCGCCAAGCCAACGCGACCGGCTAGGCCTTGGCCTGCGCCGCCGCCAGCTGCGCGGCTAGCAGGCGCTCCGCCTCGCCCACCACCCGCGAATACGGATCAAAGCGCTCGTCGCCGGCAATTTCTCGGCCCCGCTGCGAGTGAGGCGAGGTCGGCGGCACTGAATGCGGAGCCACACCTTTGGACGCCTGCTGTGTAAAGCTGGAGATGCTGGAAGCGCGCGCCGCGCGATCGACCCGCACCTTGGCCAGCAAAGCCAGGCGATCGACGAACGTGTCTAGCGCCCCAGCCGGGCTCGCGGCCACGATGCCCACCGCGCGAAAGTCGAAGGAGCGCGCGTCGATGCGCGCAATCCAGGTCACCGAATGAAAGTGCAGGTCGGCCGCGGCAAATGCCTCGAAGTTGGTCGGGGGCATCGACTCGCGAAACACCTGCAGGTCGTTGGAGCTGGGCACGACTGCCCGAAAAGTCGAGCTGCTAGTGCCACCGCCGGCGGCGCGAGCCTGGCTCGCCTTACCGACCTGGGCCTCACCGCGAACAATGCTGCACAAGGCCGCTACTGGCACCGTCATGGCCCGCTCGCGCAACTGCAGCGTCAGCTGCTGTCCATTAATCTCTACCGCCTTCAGCGCCACGATGGGGCGCGTCGGCTCGGTCGCTACTTCGCGGTGCACGACCACGATTGGGAAGCCTTCGGTCAGCAGCGCGCCGGCCAGCCGTTGCGCCTCGACCTCATCGGCCAGCGCCTTGACCAGGCCCCACGTGCCAGGCTTCAACCGCGCCCGCAGGTCGTAGCCCACCATGCCAGTCACCTTGGACAGGCGCTGGTAATCAGCGTCGCCGCCCGCGAAGCTTGGACCCAGCAAGACCAACATCGGGATTCATCTTGAAACATAGCGTATTCCCGCGCGCGGCGCTCAGCGCATCGCAGCCTGCATCGCAGCCTGCCACGCACTTAAGGAAGCGGTTATTTCAGAAGGTCGTGGTAGATCCCACGCCCATGCAAGCCAAGCGACGGGCCACCCGCCCCTCACTCCTGCTTTCCTCGTCTTTCGCAGTAACACTGGGGCTCGCCTTCGCGCCGCCCGCGCTCGCGGCCGAGCCGGCCAACGCCGCTGCCAAGCCGGTGAGCGCTGCCGCTAAGCCAGCCGGCACAGCGGTCTCGCCTGCTGTTCCGTTAGACCCGGCCATCGCCTCGCTCGAGCGCTTCGGCCAAGGCATCGAGCGGCTCACGCTCGAAAACGGCCTCCGGCTCGTGCTGGCGCCAGACAACAGCGCCAAGACAGTTGCGGTTTCCGTCACGTACGGCGTCGGCTCGCGCGACGAAGGTCCCGGTCAAAGCGGCTTCGCTCACTTGTTCGAGCACATGATGTTCCAAGGCAGCCAGCACGTACCCAAAGGCCAACACTTCACCTTCATTTCCGAACGCGGCGGTAGCTTGAACGGCACGACGTCGTCGGACCGCACCAACTACTTCGAGGTGTTGCCGTCTAGCGAGCTGCCGCTGGCGATGTGGCTCGAGGCCGACCGCATGCGCTCCTTGGCTGTCACCGCCGAGAACTTCGAAAATCAGCGCGCGGTCGTCAAAGAAGAGTACCGCATGAACTACGAAAACACTGCCTACAGGACCGGCATGCTGCGGCTGGGCGAGCTAATTTTCGCAGGCTACCCCCCCTACACGCGCCCCACCATCGGCAGCATGCAAGACTTGGATGCCGCCAAGCTCGAGTGGGTAAAGACCTTCTACGACTCGCACTATGCGCCCAAGAACGCCGTGCTCGCGGTCACCGGCGACTTCGATCGCGACGAAGCCGTCAAGCTAGCGCGCCTGTACTTCGGCGGCATCAACAAGCCTGTACCACCGCGCGCAGTGCTGCCGGACATGCCCAGCAAGGTTACGTCGCAGAAGGACGTGGTTAAAGACACCAACGCCAAGACGCCCGGCTTCTACTTCGGCTTTCTGATCCCCAAGTCCCGCACGCCCGAACACTACGCGCTCGAGGTTGCGACCTCGCTGTTGGCCGACGGCGACAGCTCGCGGCTAGAGCGGCTGTTGGTTCGCGAGCGGGCAGTCGCCCAGCAAGTATCGGCCGGAACTTACGACTACGTGGGGCCTGATGCGCTGGTCATTTCGGCCGTTTTGACGGAAACCGCCAAGCTTGACGTCGTTGAAAAGCTGGTCGAAGCCGAAATCGAAAAGCTCGCCAAGCAACCGGCGCCCGCGGCCGAGCTGGCCAAGGTGAAGCGACGGTTGCGCAGCGCCTTCGTGTTCGGTTTGCAAACGAACTTGAGTCGCGCCACTCAACTCGGCCAATTCGAGTCCTACTTCGGTGACGCACGCCTGCTGGCGCGCGAACTGCAACATTACCAAGCCGTAACGGCCGCGGACGTGCAGCAAGCCGTGAGAAAATACCTCGGCGCCGAACGGCGCCAATTGGTGGAGGTAATGCCCGTCGAAGCGCCCAAGCCGCCTCCCCCCAACGCTGCGGCCCCCAGCGCTCCGACCACACCCGCCGCGCCGAAAGGAGGCAAGCCGTGAAGCGCCTTGCCAGTTTGTTTGCTTGTTCCGTGTTCGCCTGCAGCGCTGCCCCGGCGCCTACTCCCGTGGCACCGAAGCCCGCCGCATCCGTCGCTGCGCCGTCCGCACTCGCCAGAGATCCGCTGTCGGTGGCGCCCGCTTCTGGCATCACGCCGACCTCCAATTTTCCCACCATCGCCCGCCGCACGCTGGCAAGCGGCCTACAAATTGCAGTTATTTCCCGAAAAACCCTGCCAATCGTAGAGCTGCGGCTGCTGTTTCGATCGGGCTCGGCCAGTGACAGCGCGAAGCCCGGCGTGGCCGGCGTGGCCGGCGAGCTGACCAAGGTCGGCGGCGCCGGCCCGTGGAACACCGAGGCGCTGCTGGAGCACGCCGAAGCGTTGGGCGCCGATTTGAACGTGCTGACCGATCGCGACTCGACGCGCATTTCGTTAGCCGTAACCACCGGCGATCTCGATCCTGCGCTCGACATCATGTCCGCGGTGGCCATCAAGCCCCGCTTCGACCCCAAGGAGTTCGGCAAGCTTCGCACGCGCGAGGTAGAAGCGTCTCGCAGCTTGGCCAAGTCGCGCGCCGGCTACGCCGCGTCGATGATTCTGTACCGCGAGCTGTTCGAGGTGCCGACGGCGATTCACCCCTACTCGCGCTACGCCGCGCTGCCCGACGAGCTGGCCAAGCTCACGCTGGCCGACTGCAAAGCTTGGCACAAGCAGCACATGACGCCCAAGAACGCGATCTTGATCGCGGCCGGTGACGTCGACGTGGACGCGCTGGCCAAGTCGGCCGAGCGCGCTTTCGCCGGCTGGCAAGGTGAAAAGCCGGAAGGGCCGCGCTTCAGCGAGCCCATGCCGGAGACCGAGCGTCACCTCTACTTGGTTGACCGACCCGGCAGCGGTCAGGCGCAAGTGATGGTCGGACGGCTCGGCCCCGAGCGGCAGACCGCGGACTGGCCCAGCTTGGCCGTGCTCAATCAAGTGTTGGGCGGCGGCGTCGCCGGCCGCCTGTTCCTCGACGTGCGCGAAAAGCGCTCGCTCGCCTACTCGACCGGTTCGTTCCTCGACGAGACCGCGCACAGCCCCGTGCCCGTCGTGCTCTCTGCCGGAACTCAGACCGACAAGGCGCCGCACACCGTGCAGGCCCTGCTCGACAACCTGCAGCGCATGGGCAAGAGCCCGCCCAGCGCGGCGGAAATCGAGACGGCTTCGCGCTACCTTTCCGACAGCTTCTTGTTCAAGACCGAAACCGTCGGCGCGCTAGCCGACATGACCGCCAAGCTCAACGTGCTGTCGTTGCCCGACAATTACTTCGACGAGTACAGGAAGGCCGTGCGCAACATCGACGCGGCCACCGCCATGGCCAAAGCCGGCAAATATTTCGCCTCCGACAAGATCGTGATCGTGGTGGCCGGCGATGCCGAAAAGCTCGCCCAACGCCTGACGCATTTCTCGAAAGTCATCATCGTGGATCCGAACAAAGCCTTCACGCCGGGTCGCATGCTTCCGTTCAATCCCTCTCAGCCGCTGAATTGAGCGGGGGTAGGCCCGTCCCGCCGCCCAGCTGGGCGGCACCGCGTCAAACGAAACCGGGCCTCCTTACCAAGCTCCCAACGTCGCCGAGCGATCGAGATTTCACAGGGAGATCGGGAGTCGTGCGAGCGGGAGTCGTGCGAGCGTGAACGCAGTTTTTGTTTTGGAGGACCAAAACAAAAACTATTTCCTTGGAGCGAACAAGAGTGCGCCCGGCAGCAATGGGCCTGGCAGTCTGGCGGGCGCCAGCGCGAACCCCCAATTCGGGTCTCGCACGGCTCCCGATCTCCCGATCTCCCTGTGAAAAAATCTGGTTCCGTTACACCGCCGAGATAAAGCGCCACGGACGGTTTTGAGCTAAAAGGCGCGCATGAATGCCGCTTGGTGGATGCTGACGGCGCTAGCCGTCCTGGCGCTGGCGTACCGCTACTACTCGGCGTTCATCGCAGCCAAAGTGCTGTGTTTGGACGACGCGCGCGTCACGCCCGCGCACACGCTGAATGACGGTCATAATTTTCACCCCACCAACAAGTGGGTGCTGTTCGGCCATCATTTTGCGGCCATAACCGGCGCAGGACCGCTGATTGGGCCGGTGCTGGCCGCGCAGTTTGGTTTCTTGCCGGGCTACATCTGGATCTTGTTCGGGGTCGTGTTGGCGGGCGCCGTGCACGACTTCGTGATTTTGGTCGCCAGCACCCGCCGTGGTGGCCGCTCGTTGGCCGAGATTGCTCGCGAGGAGCTGGGCCCGACACTTGGCGCCGTCACGGCTGTTGCCATCCTGTGCATCATCATCGTGGCCTTGGCAGGCCTCGGCAACGTCGTTGTCGGCGCGTTGGCAGAGAGCGCGTGGGGCGTGTTCACGGTCAGCCTGTCGATCCCCATCGCGCTGTTGATGGGCGGCCACATTTACGGCATCCGCGGAGGCTCGGTGCGCGGCATCCGCGAAGCCAGCATTTTTGGCGTAATTTTGCTGCTGTTCGCACTGATAGGCGGAAAGTACGTAGCCGACTCCAGCTATGCGGATTGGTTCCGGCTTTCGCGCACCAACCTCACGTTGGCTATCGCGGGCTACGGTTTCGTCGCCAGCGTGTTGCCGGTGTGGTTGTTGCTCTGTCCACGCGACTACCTTTCCAGCTACCTCAAGCTCGGCACCATCGGGCTCTTGGTGGTGGGGGTAATTGTGGTCAACCCACCGATTCAAATGCCAGCGGTGACGCCATTCATCCACGGCGGTGGCCCCATCATCAAGGGCCCGCTGTTTCCGTTCGTGTTCATCACCATCGCTTGCGGAGCCATCAGCGGTTTTCACGCGCTCGTGTCCAGCGGGACCACGCCCAAAATGGTCGATAGAGAGCGGCACTGCCGCCCCATCGCCTACGGCGCCATGCTGCTCGAAGGGCTGGTCGGCATCACGGCCCTGATCGCTGCCTGCGTGATGCCCCCCGAGGACTACATTGCCATCAACAGCGATCCCAAGGTCGCGCTCGTCCAAAGCCACGCAAGCGGCGCCGGCTTGGCTCGCTCGCTCGAACAGCTGAAGGCCGCAGAACCCTCGCTAACCGCGCACGATCGCGATCTCTTGGGCCTCGCGCCTGGTGCTTCCATCACTACGCTCGCCAGCCAAAAAGTGCAGGCGTCCAAGCTGCTGGCGCTGTCCAATGCCACCCTCGCCGCGCTCGACTACGAGGTCGATGCGAAGAGCAACCGCGCCACCACGCTCGGCGACGCCGACTTCGCGCGCTTGGGCATCAAGGTGAAGGAGCTACCATCACTCTCGCGGCAAGCAGGTGAAGTGGTGGCGGCCCGAACCGGTGGCGGCGTATCGCTAGCGGTCGGCATGGCCCGCATTTTTAGCGGCCTGCCCGGGATGAGCACGCTTATTTCGTACTGGTATCACTTCGCGATCATGTTCGAGGCGCTGTTCATCCTCACCACGATCGACACCGGCACCCGCATTGGCCGCTTTCTGATGCAGGAGTTTCTGGGCCGCTTCAGCCCCGACCTCGGCAAATCCAACAGCCGCGTCGGCGCATTCGTGGCCACCGGGTTGATCGTCGCGGGTTGGACTTACTTTATCCTAACCGGCAGCATCTCCACCATCTGGCCCATGTTCGGCATTGCCAACCAGCTATTGGCGTGCGCCGCGCTGTGCGTCGGAACGACCATCATTTTGCGAGAAGCCCCGAAGAAGAGCTACGCGTGGATCACCGCCGGACCGCTGTGCTTCGTCGGCACCACCACGCTCACGGCCGGCGTCCAAAGCGTGCTCAGTATTTACTACCCCATGTCGCAGGTCGCCGCGACGCGAGTCACCGGCATGGTCAACATGAGCGTCGTCAGCCTGCTCTTGTGCGGCATCGTCTTCATCATCCTCGGCTCCGTAAGTCGTTGGCTCACGCTCCTCAAAACCAGCAACCCCGCCGCAACCGCGTGACGAACGAGACGAGATCTTACAGGGAGATCGCGAGATCGGGAGTCGTGCGAGGGTTTATTTTGGGCGCCGCGCTGGTGCCTCAATTGCGTCGCAGCTTGGCGAGCCGTTACGTCGCGAAGCAGCGCGACGCCAACGCCGGTGCGGATTTGCGCCCCAGCCTGGGCTCGCACGACTCCTGATCTCGCGATCTCCCTGCAAAATTTAGGGGCCCGCTTTGAACGCTCGGGCCAGGCGCAGGCCGGAACGGGTCGCCGTGCGCTGGCTCATCAGCTCGCCAGACTAGCGTTTGCGGCGCATCACGGTGACGAAGAAGCCGTCGGTGCCGTGTAGGTGCGGCAAAAACCGCACGCGGTGCGGCGCGCTGCGTGGGAAGCGGTCAATGTACGCCCGGTCGTAGATCTCCGCTAGGTTCACCGGATCGAGCTCGGGGTGCTCGGCTTCGATCGCGTCCATCAGCTCCTCGCCTTCGGCACGCAGTAAGGAGCACGTGACGAACACGAGGCGTCCACCCGGCGCCAACAGCGGCAAGCTGCGCTCGATGATCGAACGCTGCGTTGCCACGAGTCGCTCCACCGCAGCCAGGGTCAAGCGCCCGCGCGCTTCGGGGTTCCGACGCAGGGTGCCCGTCCCGCTGCAAGGCGCGTCGACCAGCAACCGATCGGCCTTACCAATCAGCGCCTGCACGGCCTCGGGCAGTGGCCCCTCTTCCTCGAGACCGAGCGGCTGAATGTTCGCGGCGCCCGCGCGTTTGGCACGCCGCCGCAGCTCCACCAGCTTCGATTCGTCCACGTCGAGCGCCACGATTTTGCCGCGGCCTTCCAGCGCCGCCGCAATGGCCAGCGATTTCCCGCCCGCGCCCGCGCAAACGTCAATGACCAGCCCGCGCGGCGGCGGGGCCACCAGCTCGCACGCCAATTGGCTGCCCTCGTCTTGCAGCTCGAACAAGCCTTCGTGGAAGGCGCGAGTGACGAACGGATTGAAGGCGCCTTCGAGTACGAGCGTACGCCGACCGAAGCGACCTTCCGTCACCTGCGCGTGCTCTTGCTCCAGTCGCTGACGCGCCTCGACGACGTCGGCTGCAAGCGCGTTGACGCGCAGCGCGCGCGGCGCGGCTTCGGCTAGACTTGCGGCCAGCGCCTCGGCGTGTTCGGCGTATTCGTTCGTCAGCAACCCCGCCAAAAAATCGGGCAGCGAGCCCAACAGCGCGACCTTTTCGGCTCCGGTCACGCGCTCCAGCACCGCCTGGTCCGCCTGCAGAAAGCGCTGCCAAGAGACCTCACTCCACGTCGTCCGCGCGGCATGCAAATCGATCACACCGGCGCCGTCGAGCAGTGCGGCACCGATGACCCCGAGCCGAGCCTGGTTTGCTCCCCGCAGCTCGACACCGACTTCCCGAAGCGCTTCACGAACGCGCCGTTCGCGCCGAAAGGCTCCATAGACGAGCGCCGACAATTGCTCGGCCTCGGCTGCCGGCAGCCGCCGGTACGAGATGGCCTGCCCGAGCGCTGCGCTCGTTCGTCCCCCCGTCTGCGCTTCAGTGAGGACGGCGATGGCGAGGTCGATGAGGGCGGGCGTGGCGAGGGACATGGACAAGTTGTGGATTAGGCTGGGGACGGGTTCTTGGGAACGTTGGTATTCGCTCTGGGTATCCCCAGGACAAGTTGTTCAGGGCATCTTTTGTTCACCACCACCACGACACTTGCACGACACGGAAGCCGCAATGAAGCCAATGGGTTGGGCCGCGGACCTCATCGCCGTTCGAGGTGGCAGCCCCATGTTGATAGTCAAAAGCCCATGATGTCGTGGTTTTTTACTTGGCCGAGCCCAACCCGTTGGGGTACAAGCGTGCCTGAGTGGGGCGTTCGTCCGTCACGTACTAGGCACGTGGGCGCGTTGCGCAAGCAAGCATCGCCTGCTCCTCCTAGACCTGGCGACTGAACGCATCATCACGTGACGGATTTACAGCACTGACGGAACGGCCGCTGGCCGGCATCGGTCCCAATGAGGAGAGTTCGAACCATGGCGCAGTCGACGATTGTGGGTCAGGAAAATAATCGGGTGAAGAACATGGGTTCCGCGACCGAAGCCCCCACGTCGAAACGAGGCCAGGGAAAGAAGACGAGCCAGCGTCCCGCCGGGGCCGGCGCGACTTTCAAACCTCGCTACAGCCAGCCGGGTGAAGACGCGCTGAAGCACGTCGTCTTTGAACGCCGCCAAAGCCTGATCACCAACCCCGACGGCTCGGTGGTCTTCAAGATGGAGGGCGCAGAGATCCCGGCGGATTGGTCGCAGCTCGCGACCGACATCGTCATCTCCAAGTATTTCCGTAGGGCCGGCATCAAAGGGGACAAAGACGTCGGCGAGACGAGCGTGCGCCAGGTCGTGTATCGCATCGCGCACACCATCCGCACCGCGGGCGAAAAGGCCGGCGGCTATTTCGCGACTACGCAGGACGCCGACGTGTTCGAAGCCGAGCTCACCTGGCTGATGACGAACCAGTACGGTGCCTTCAACTCGCCCGTCTGGTTCAACTGCGGCCTGTTCCACGAGTACGGCATCACCGGGTCCGGCGGCAACTGGGCCTGGAGCGACGCGGCCGAAACCGTGAGCGAGACCGCCAACGCCTACGAGCGCCCGCAGTGCTCGGCGTGCTTCATTCAGGCCGTGCCCGACGACTTGATGGGCATCTACGAGTTGGTGAAGTCGGAAGCCCGCCTGTTCAAGTACGGCTCCGGCACGGGCTCCAACTTCAGCGCCATCCGCGGCCGGCAAGAAAAGCTGTCCGGCGGCGGGACCTCCAGCGGTTTGATGAGCTTCCTCGAGGTACTCGACCGCGCTGCCGGCGCCACCAAGAGCGGCGGCACCACGCGCCGCGCCGCAAAAATGGTCTGCCTCGACATGGATCACCCCGAAATCGAGGACTTCATCCAATGGAAGACGCGTGAAGAGCGCAAGGCCAAGGCGCTGATCGCCGCCGGCTACGAGAGCGACTTCAACGGCGAGGCCTACCACACGGTCAGTGGTCAAAACTCCAACAACTCGGTGCGCGTCACCGACGAGTTCATGCGCGCTGCGGCTTCGGGCAGTAAGTGGCAGACGATCGCGCGCACGACCGGCAAGGTCGTCGACACGCTGAATGCGGCCGAGCTGTGGGACAAAGTGGCCGAGTCCGCCTGGGCCTGCGCCGACCCGGGCGTGCAATACGACAGCACCATCAACCACTGGCACACCTGCCCCAACAGCGGGAAAATCAACGCCAGCAACCCGTGCAGCGAGTACATGTTCCTCGATGACACGGCCTGCAATCTGTCGTCGCTCAACTTGACCAAGTTCTTGAACGAGCAGGGCAAGTTCGACATCGCGGGCTATCGCCACGCGGTCGACGTCTTCTTCACCGCTCAAGAAATTCTGGTCGACCTGTCAAGCTACCCGACCAAGGGGATCGCGCAAAACTCGCACGACTACCGCCCACTCGGGCTTGGCTACGCCAACCTTGGCACGCTGTTGATGCTGCAAGGCATCCCGTACGATTCGGACAAGGGTCGCGCCATCGCGGGCGCACTAACGGCCATCCTGTGCGGCCGCGGCTTCGCGGTCAGCGCCGAAATTGCCGCCAACAAGGGTGCCTTCGCCGGCTACGCCAAGAACCGCGAGCCCATGCTGCGCGTCATGCGCCAGCACCAAGAGGCCGCCTACGCCATCGACCGCGACCAGTGCCCCGACTACCTGTGGAAGGCCGCCGCCGAGGATTGGGACAACGCGGTCAAGCTGGGCGAGCAGCACGGCTACCGCAACGCGCAAGCCACCGTGCTCGCGCCGACCGGCACCATCGGCCTGTTGATGGACTGCGACACCACCGGCATCGAGCCGGACTTCGCGCTGGTGAAGTTCAAGAAGCTCGCCGGCGGCGGCTACTTCAAGATCGTCAACCAGTCGGTACCGGGTGCGCTCGAGTCGCTCGGCTACTCGAAGGCGGAGGTCGCGTCGATCGTCGCCTACGTCACCGGCACCAATACCTTCGCGGGTGCTCCGCACCTCGATCGCCGCGCGCTGCTGGCGCGTGGGCTCAACGATCGCGAGATCGACAAGGCCGAGGCCGCGCTCTCGGGCGCGTTCGACGTCTCGCT
>JAYUYU010000554.1:0-4964 GCA_043752365.1 Myxococcales bacterium
AGAGCCAGCGCGACGCTTGCCGCGGCCACACCACGCGCGGCGCGGCCGCGCACACTTCGCTGAAACTCAATCTCACCTGATGGCTGCATGAGGTAGGTCACGCACAAACCAGCGAGAGGCTGATGCACGAGCAGGTGTTTGGCCTGCTTCTCCGTCATTGAAGACAGATCCACCACCTCATGCTGGCAGCTATGACAGAGTCTGCGCCCCTCGGCTATTGGCTGCATCTCGTCCCACAGAGCGCTGCACGGACTCTTGCTCTGTACATCGACGTGGCGCATGCCCCAGATTTTCGTTCCGCGACTAGCAAGAGTCCATGGTCAATTCTTGCAGCGCGCCGGCGGGCTTGCGGAGCGCGCCGCATCATGGACGGCGAGCACATCCTCCATCGCTTGTACGAACGTCGCCTTCTTCTCCACGGCTCTCGCGACGGGTAAACCTGACTTGCACGTTTGGTAGCGTCCAACTTTTCTCTCGCTCATACGTCCAAGGGGCAGGATGATTCACGCACACACTGCAACAGAGGGTATCTCGTTGACGAAACGGTCACTGATTTGGGCAACTGTAGCGACGCTGGGCTTGGCGGCACTCGGGTGTAAGACCGAGAGCAAGCCGACGAGCACGGTGGCACCAGCCGAGGAGAAGAGAGAGGCGACTGACAACGCTGCGCCCGCGCCGATGGCGCTCGCCCCGCACGCAAAGTCGGGCGGAGCCATCGAGCCCGGCAGGACTGGCGGTCTGGCGCGCCCGGAGCCCGCGCAGGCCAACACCGAAGACTACGCGCGAACGAACGAGACTGGCTTCAAGGCGGTCAAGTCCGACCCTTTATCTACGTTTTCGATCGATACCGATACGGCGTCGTATTCGAATGTGCGTCGCTTCTTGAAGCAGGGTAGGCGACCACCGAAAGACGCCGTGCGCTTGGAGGAGCTCGTCAACTACTTCTCGTACGCTTATCCGCCGCCCAGTGGCGCTCATCCGTTTTCGGCCATTGTTGAGGTTGCGAACTGCCCATGGAACAGCGCCCATCTTTTGGCGCGCGTGGGTCTGAAAGGCAAAGTCGTTGCGGCCGAAGATCGCAGGCCGGCCAATCTCGTGTTTTTGCTCGACGTGAGCGGCTCAATGAATGCAGAAAACAAGCTTCCGCTGCTCAAGCGTTCGCTTTCGTTCGCCGTTAATCAACTCAAGGAGCGCGATCGAGTCGCTATCGTCGTCTATGCAGGTGCCTCGGGTCTGGTGCTGCCTTCGACGCCGTTCACCGATCGCGAACGCATCATCGAGGCTATTTCAACCTTGAAGCCGGGGGGCTCCACCAACGCGGGCGAGGGGATCAATCTGGCCTACGATATCGCGCAAAAGAACTTCATCGAGGGCGGCATTAACCGCGTCATTCTTGCCACTGATGGCGATTTCAACGTCGGCATCACCGACAAGGGTTCGCTCATCGACGTGGTGAAAACCAAAGCCAAGCAGAACGTGTTCTTGACGGTCTTGGGCCTGGGCATGGGCAACCTGAAAGACGACATGCTGGAGAAGCTGGCCGACCACGGCAACGGCTCCTACGCGTACATCGACGATTTTGCGGAAGCGCAAAAGGTGTTCGGCACGCAGATCGGTGGCACGCTTGAGACTATCGCCAAAGACGTGAAGATTCAGGTCGAGTTCAATCCCACCAAGGTCGAGGCGTACCGCTTGTTGGGCTACGAGAACCGCCGCCTCGCCGCGGAAGATTTTCGCAACGACAGCAAGGACGCGGGGGAAATCGGCGCTGGCCACAGCGTGACCGCGTTCTACGAAATCGTTCCGCCGGGTAGCCCGCTTGGATTGCCACCGAAGAAGGCTCCCGAGTTGAAGTATCAGCAAGCCGTCACAACGCCCGTCGCTGCTGGTAGCGACTTGATGACCGTCAAGATCCGCTACAAGCAGCCCACGGGGACCGAAGGCATTGAGGGGCAGTTTCTGGTCGCGGCTGCCTCGAAACCCTTCGAGCAGGCTTCTCCGGACTTTCGCTTTGCGGCGTCAGTTGCAGCTTTTGGGCTCTTGCTGAGTGAATCGGAGCACAAGGGCAACGCCAGCTTTCCTACAGTTGCAAGTTGGGCCGAGGCAAGCAAAGGCGCCGACCCGTTTGGCCACCGCACAAAGTGCATAGGGTTGGTGCGCGCCGCGCAAACCGCCAAGGCAGCTCCGGGCACCACGAGCAACAATGGGGAGCCGTGCAACTGCCCGCCGGGGGACCCGCTGTGTTCGTGCTTGTAAGAGAGGCCTTTGGCCCAACCCCCATTGTTATCTAAGCTACCGGAAGAATGTCAGTCGACGCGGACGGGACGGTGTGAGCTGCACCGGCCCTCAGTGACGGCACGGTCGCGGTCGACCTCGACCCGCTGTCCCTGCCCGCTGTCCCTGCTGGTGCCGCCTCGTCGTGCTCGTGCCGGCTCCCAGGTTCCACACCCTGCGCTACTTCGGCGTGCTGGCCGCCGCTTCCAAGTAGCGGCGCCTCATCGTGCCCAAGTCGCGGCCGAGCCAAGCGACCGATGACGCTGCCGCGCCTGCGCCCCTCCGGCCTGCAGCGCGGCCTCTCCGAGCGGCGGCGGCACTGGGCACGCGACGGGAAAGAGCGAGGCGGCTGATTCAACGGACCTCCATCTCCGGTAGTTGCGAGACCGAAAACTCGAGGTTGGCGCTAGACCCGGCGCCGTCGCGGTCGCAGTAGGTCCAGCCCTGCGCATTCAAGTTGAAGCGATACGCGAAGCGCCAATCTCCGAGGGCAGGCACGATGAACGAAGCTTGAAACTCGTCTGAAGTGCCCGAGTCGCTCGCAAAGCTCGCTTCGAACCATAGCCAACCGGAGCCGCTTCGAGGATCGACGCCGGGCGGTCCGTAGCCGACTTGGGCACGCACACCGGTTGGAGCGCCGGGCCATCCGGTAACTCCGGCCTCGTCGATCTTCCCGTAAACGAGGGGGCTGGTCCCTGGCACCTCGACCAGGAAGGCAGGAAAGCTCACCGAACAAAAGTCGGCCTCCGCAGCCACGTCCGTTTCGTTCAAGCCTTGCAGCGCCGGGCAGCCTTCATCCACGAAGCCGTCGCAATCATTGTCGACGCCGTCACCGCAAGCTTCCGCGGCTTCGCAGACCGGGCAGCCTTCGTCGGCGGTGCCGTCACAGTCGTTGTCCTTGGTGTCACCGCACACTTCGGCTACGGGCACGCACGAAGCCGTCGAGCCATCGCTGCCGTTGCAGACGTAAGTCGTCTGCTGAATTTCGCTCGCACCGAGTGCGCCGTCGGCGTCTTGGTCTAAGCCTACGTCAATTCGGACACCACCCGCTGCGCAGTGCGTGCCTGCGGGCTCGGCGGAGGTACTCACGAGCGTGGTTTTGCCGTCCCCACCGCCCGGGCCGGCGGGGCCGGCAGCACCGAGATCGCCGCGTGGCCCCTGCTCGCCGTCTGCGCCTCGCTCACCCCGAAGCCCCTGCGCACCCTGGATGCCGCGCAGACCCTGCTCGCCCTGCGACCCTTGAGGTCCCGTTGGTCCCGTTGGTCCCGTTGGTCCCGTTGCGAGCTTGATCTCCGCCCATTGACCTGAAACGCAGGCCAACAAAGCCTTGGTGGCGCTGGCGTATGCGACCGCGCCGGCAAGCAGGTTCGTGCAAGGGATTGGCAGCCAGTTTCCGCCTTGGCAGCTCCAGAGCGAAGCCGGGGTGGTGACGATGGCCGTGGTGCCGGCGAGTGTGCTCGTGCAAGCCGGCAAACCTGCCTTGTTGGGGACGGCCAGCGCGACGCTGAACACGGCCGGCGACTCGGAATCGCCGCTGCCGTGGTCGGCCTCTAGCCCTTGGGAGTCGCAGGCAATCATCGCCACTCCCCAAAGGACCGCACCACAGCCGCCCGCGCTTAGCTTCGTCATGACGCGAACCCTCGGCGGTGCGCGCGGGGCTGTCGATAGGCAATTGTTGGCGTGTGTGCCAGCGGCTCCTAACGACCTGCCGCGCTGTGAGTCGAGCAGCACCGTCCGACCCTCGAGCGCAGTTTCCGAGAGCTCGCCGATGCCGCGTGCGCCTCGCAGAAGCCGAGCGGCGGGGCCTAGCCGCTGAGTCGAGGCTAGAGCGTTGGCAGCTCCGAGACGACGGTCTGGCACGCGGGGTTCGAGTTGTGGCAGCCGGTGGTGATCGTGAAATACGTGGTTGGTGTCGGATTTCCGCGCCACGTCATGTTCGGCACCGCGAGCCCCGAGGCCTGGAAGTCGCCGATGTGCGTCGGTGGGATGCGGACGAAGCAGGTGCTCTGGGCCGTTGTGTACGCGGCACCCGACGACGCCAGAAGCGCGCTCACGTTGGGCACGTGGCTCCAGTCGGGCCCGGCGATCGAGCAGCTCACGCCGGCGGGCAACGTTAGTGAGAGCAGCACGAAGCTCGCGTCGGGCACCTGCAACACCTGGACCTCGAACGTCTCGGGAACGCCACTCGGGAACGCGTGGTGCCAGCCCACGCCAGAAGGTCCCGTGATCTGCGCCTCGATGAAATCGGTGGGCGAGTACCAGTTGTCACCGAACAGCGTGTTGTCGAGCCCGTACATGGTGACGCGCACGCTGGCGTTGGGAACAGTGCCCACCGACGCCACGCCCTGCGACGCCTGCAGCGGGCACACCAAGGCGCCCCACGCGTCGTGTACGACGCATTCGTTCGAGAATCGCCACGCGCTGGTGTACGCCGAGGCGACCAGGCGCGGTCCGGCGGGCAAGCCGTCATAGTCGACCCGCGAAAGGCTGCCGTCGGTGTCGAGCACGTTGAAGTTGCGCGAGGACAGCGTGCCGCGGTCGCTGATGCAGAGCCGCTCGGCGTGGTCGACGTCAGTGAAGTGCAGGCCTGCGACCGTGTTCATCTGCTGCGGCGTGTACTGATCCGAGTGAGTCATCGATAAGAGCGCGCAGTTGTCCCACTCTTTGATCATTCCGGGCGACGGGTCGCG
>JAYUYU010000555.1:0-12073 GCA_043752365.1 Myxococcales bacterium
GCGAGCTGCGGTCAATACCCGGCTCAGCCGCTGGCGGGCGGCAGCGCGCCCCAAAAATTCACGCTCGCACGACTCCCGATCTCCCGATCTCCCTGTGAAGATCTCGAGACTTGCACAGACGTGCGTAGCTGGTGGGCGCGCAGCTGCGCGCCCGTAAGAGGGCCTACTGCCAGGTCCTAGTTTGCGTTGAGCTCGACGCGCAGCAGCTTTTTGCCGATGAAGACGTAGTCACCGTGTGAGAGCGCTTGTTCGCTCTTCAGGCGGAGGTAGGTGCCGTTGCGGCTGTCGTAGTCGGTGAGCATGAACTTTCCGTCTTTTTCTTCGACGGTCGCGTGCTTGCCCGACATGAACATGTCGCCGGGGAAGTTCAGGTCGCCGTCTTCACGACCGACTTGCAGCGTGTTGCCACGCGCGCAAATGGTCATGCCGGTGGCGCCACCTTCGAGGACTTGGTTCAGCCGGAAAGCGCTGGGGTACTTGGGCGACGAGTAAAAGAACGTGCCGTCCGGATCCGCACCGTCAGAAGCCTTAGGCGTTGGGTCCAAGCGAAACACCTGCTCGCCCACCACGAACTGATCGCCCGGGTTGACTTCGACAGAGCCGCGAATGCGGAAGTAGACGCCGTTGAGCGAGCCCTCGTCACGGACGACCAAGCGGTTGTCGCGATAAAAGAAGTTCGCGTGCGTGGGCGAAATGAACTCGTCGTCCGGGAACTCGAGCTGCCCCTGGCGCCCGAGCAAGTGCTGGTCGGCCTTGAGGTGGTACGAAAGGCCGTCCATGCCCTCGCCGCGGACGAGGATGAGGCGAGCCTTCGCCGGGTCCTGCATGTCGCCGTAGAAGTCCGCGTGCAGGTGCATGACGGCGTCCGGGACGGACGTGCCGCAGCGACCGCAGAACTTGTGCCCACTGGGCACGGGGGTCATGCACGACTCGCAGACGTAATACCTGGCTTGATCCATCCGCTCCTCCGCGACCTTCGAACTTGCGAGGTCGTCCCTCGCAGTTTCGAAGCCTCCAACAATTTCGCCCGGATGGGAAGATCTCGAACTCGCCGGCTTGTTGGCCGGTAAGAGTCTGGCATCGTGACCGCAGAAACCGCAGTGCGCCGCCCCCATCGGGTTGAACGCATCGCAACGGCCGCAAACGATCCCAACATCGAGCGATCCGGGCGCCATCACCGCCCTGGTCATACTACCCCTTCCGCTGCTCGCAAAAGGTTACCGCAAAGGCGCCGAACTTAACGAATGTACTGATTCCGGGTGGACGGGTCGAAAAAGCCCTTCTTGCCGAGCAGACGAAAGAAGACGGTTTCGGTGCAGGTCTCCTGGGGCACGGCGCCGTAGTCACGCGAGTCGTAAGGGAACTGACGATTGTCGCTGACCAGCCAAACATGGCCGTTGGGCACCACCGTCTTGACCTCCGGAGGCTGCACGCCTGCCGGCTGGGTCTCTGCGCGCAGGTTGGTGCTGCCACCCAACTCTTCGATGGAGCAGTGCAGCTCGACCTCGAAACCCGTGCCGGGGTCGTTTTCGAGGAAGGTGCGCTCGGGGCAGTTGCCCTCCACCGACTGCCGCTGGCGGTTCACGGTGATGTTGGCGCCCTTCACCTGAACCTCGTCGCGCTCCGTGCCCACGATGCGCCCAATTACGACCCTGTCTGGTCTTTGGGGTTCGGGGCACAGCACCAAATCACTAAAACTGGGCTTCCTCAATCGCGACAGCAAGATCAAATCGCCGCCGCGAATGCTGGGCGAGAGCGAGGCGGTCAGGTACGGGTCGTTGTTAGGCACGCGCCACCAACGCAGCACCGTGAGCCTGAGCGCGCCGATTGTGATGCCCAAGACGAGCGCTACCCAGAACAGAAACCGAAACATTTTGCGCATCATCGGGGCGGGCCCCGAGTCTAGCGCAAGCCAGCGCGCCTCAACGGAGGCAGTCGACCGGTGGCAACTCCGCCAAGCTTTGTCCCTCGGAGACGGCTTCAGCGCGGGCGAACAAGGCGCGGAAGTGGTCCAGCCGGGTGAACTCGGCGCGGCCAGTGGTGCGCTCGTCGGCGTCCATCACGGCGGCTGAAATGACCCCCAGCACCTCGCCGCGGTCGCTCATGACCGGCCCGCCCGAGTCGCCCGGACAAATCGAGGCGGTGGCGCGGAACCTAGCCTCCGAGAGCGTGTCGATGTTGGCGAAGGCGCGCTTTCTCCGATGCAGAGCGTCCGTGGACAACACGCAGCGACCGAAGCCGATGGGCTCGATTTGTTCCTTGAGGGCGGGCGCGCTGTCGATGCGTGCGGGCCGAGTCTCCATGCCGATCAGTGGGCGATCGAGCACTAGGATGGCGATGTCGCCGTCGCCGGCAGCGTAGCCACACGTGGGGGCGATAATGGCGCGCACCCCGGCTTCGCCCCACGGTAAATCTTCGCCGCCCAGCTCGACGCGCACGTCT
Organism: Myxococcales bacterium; assembly: GCA_043752365.1. Classification (GTDB taxonomy): domain Bacteria; phylum Myxococcota_A; class Polyangia; order Polyangiales; family Polyangiaceae; genus PMG-095. The sequence continues at coordinate 2,443 of JAYUYU010000555.1, forward strand.
TCGGGCGCCACGTCGTGCGACAGCATTTCGCCTTGGCGAGAGCGTGCCGACACGCAGTGGTGGGCGGTAAGCACGCGGTCGTCGTCGATTAGAGCGCCGGAGCAGGTAACGCTGCCGACAACCAGCCGCACCACGTAGTCGTCCCGATTGCTGAGCACGAACGGCAGCTCGAGCGAAGGCGGTAGGTTGGGGGCCTGGGCGGAAGCTGGCCGCGGCGTGGGCGCTTCGAGCTTGCCAAAGAACGGCAGGCGCGCGCAGCCAGGTAGCGCGAGCGCGATTGAGAGGCACAGCCCCAACGACGGCGCTAGCTTGCTCAAGTCGGGTACCCCATGTTCGGAGGCATGCACGGACAACCGTCGCGTGTAGGAAGTTCCGACACCGGACCCAGAATAAGCTTGGGAACGATTTTCGTGAAGCGGCTCGTCGCGTCGCGCTCTCGCGCACATCCGCGCACATCGGAGAGCAGCAGCGGTTTAGGACAGCACGAGGTCGTCTTTGTGTACGATCACCAGGTCCTGCGCGCTGCCTGCGAAGGCAAGCTCGAGCTCGGCCGCTTGTTTTCCCGCGGCGCGCGAGACGTCCAAGGCGCCCAGGCGGGTGAGGCCTCGCCCCAGCTCCTTGCCGTCGATGCCGACCAGCTTGACCGCGTCGCCGGCGTTGAACTCACCTCGGACGCCCAGCACCCCGACGGGTAGCAGGCTGCTCTTGCCGCCGCGCAGCGCCTTTTCGGCGCCGGCGTCGACCAGCACGGTGCCGCGGGGGCGCAACGTATAGGCGATCCAATGCTGGCGGGCGCGTAGCGCTGCACGCCGCGGGACGAGCGTGCCGACGTCGGCGCCCGAGACGATGTCGCGTATCACGTTGGGGCGCGATGCAGCCGCGATGACCACCGAGGCCCCGGAGTGACAAGCCTTGTAGGCGGCGTCGAGCTTGCTGTGAATGCCACCGCTACCCAAGCGCTCGCCCGACTGAACGACGGTGCCAAGCTCCGCGCTGTCGCTCATGCTTGCGATGCGCTTGCCGTGCTTATCGAGCACGCCTTCTACGTCCGTGAGCAAGACGAGCAAGTCGGCCGACACCAGCGGCGCCACCATGGCGGCGAGCTGGTCGTTGTCGAGTCGGATCTCTGCAGTCGAAACGGTGTCGTTCTCGTTCACGATTGGCACGGCTCCAGCCTCGAGCAGCTCGGCGAAGGCGTCGCGCGCATTATTCACCCGCTCGCGATCGGCCAAGTCGTCGTGCGTCAGCAGTACCTGCGCGACCGTGAGGCCTGCGGCGCTGAAGGCCTCGTCCCAACGTCGCATCAACACGGTCTGACCCGCGGCGGCGGCGGCTTGTAGCTTGCCGGTTTCCTTAGGGCGCGTGCGGTAGCCGAGCCGCCGCATGCCGAAAGCGATGGCGCCGCTCGTCACGAGCACGAAGCCGCGCTTAGGCTTGGCCAGGGCGGCTAGCTCTTGCGCGAATTTTTGCGGAAGATCGCCGTCGGCGGCCAGCGCCTTCGACCCGACCTTGATCACGATGCGCCGGGACTGCTGTAGCTCGCTGCGGGCCGTCACGGCGCGGTCAATACCGCGGTCGGCCCGTGGCCGGCAAGCTTACCGGCCACGGAACGCGCTCGCGCGCGTGGGCAGCCGTTTTACGGGACGGCCATGATGAACTGGTTGATGAGCGCGATCTCGGCGTCGGTCAGCGAGGCGACGTCTTGCGCCGGCATGTAGGTGCCGCGCATGCTCGGGTCGGTGCCTTCGCCCAGGCGAATGGTCTGCGAGACGTCCAGTTGCTTCTTGCCGACGACGCTGATCGGCACGATGCCGCCAGTTCCCATCTTGGGGCCGTGGCAGTTGCCGCAGAAGTTTTTGTACAGGCCTTCGCCGGTCGTGGGCTTGGGTAGGCTTTGAAGCCACGTCAAAACCGCGCTCAAGTCGGCGGCGCTGATGTCCGTCTTCATGGCCGTGGGGACTTCGGGGAACGAGGCCATGATAAAGGGCGCACGGCCATTGCGCACGACCCAGGTGCCGTAAGTGGTCGGCGTGTGGCGAATCTCGGGACCGATTTGGTTGACGCCTTCGCCGTTGGGGCCGTGACAAGCGCTGCAGCCCTTGCCCACCCATGCTGCCGGGGCGGCTGCGCCCGGCGCCGCGTCAGGACCTGACAGGATCGTGTAAGCCGCGGGACCCGACAGCTGAATGCCTCTTGCACCGCCAGCGGCACCGCCGCTGCCGCCGCCCGAGGGGCTACCGGCCGTGCCAGCACCAGCGGTACCCACGGGGCCGGGGGAGGGGTCGGCGGAACAGCCCGCCAAAGACGACGCCGAAACTATGCCTATTGCCAAAACCCCCACCCACTGACTCGACTTCTTCATTCAGGCTCCTCGATGTAGGGCCTTTATCTGTCCGATTTGCAGCCCGACGGCAACCCGGATGCGCTGCTTATCTAATTTGAGTTGTCGTGACTACAAGCGCCGCGGGTTAGACAGCGCTGGAAATTCGTAAGATTCGCGATCCTTCCCGCAAACTGCAAATTCCGACCCGGCGCGTTTTCTCGGTGAGTTTTCGGGGAGAGCGATGAAGCGGCTTCGTTCCCGCTCGGGCCCCGAGCCGCGCACCCGCCTTCGTGCTCGTGACGGGTGCCTCCATCGAGCAGGGCGATGTGTGCGGTACCGTTTGTTGAATCGTTTTGCCTCGAGGGCTACGGTCCGCCGCGTCTTGGTTGGTGGCGTTGCCGCCTTGCCTAGCGGAAGAACTAAATTATGTGGGCAGCTTGTCAGTCTGGTCTGACGTTTGGTCTAACCCTTGGGGTGTTTTGCGTGTCGTCTTGGGCAAGCGCGCAGGATTTGGGCAAACCGCCGCCGGAAGCCGACAAGGCCGCGACCGGTCCCGGCAAGGCCCCGGAAGCACCGAAAATCGTGACAGCCCCCGCGGGCATCAACGCCTCGGTGTCGGCGGGCGGTCTCAGCTCCAGCGGTAACTCGCGGCTGGTTGCCTTCACCGGCAGCGGCACGTTCGACTGGCGCGATGGCGCGAACGGTACGGGCGCGTCCCTGGTTGGCAACTACGGCAAAAGCGCTCCGCCCGACGGCGAGATGGAGACCACCACCGAAAATTTCCAAGGGCGCGTGCGCTACGACCGCTACGTGTTGGAAGACGCCAGTGTGTTCCTGTTGGCGACCGGTCGTCACGACCGCTTTCAAGGCTTGGCGTTCCGGCTCAACCTCGACCCTGGCTTCAAGTACCTGTTCGTGAATCGTCCAGCCACCGCGCTGTGGGCTGAGGCCGGTTACGACTTCCAGTACGACACGCGTACCAACGAAGCGCGCGAGGTGCGGGACGCCATGGGCGTGCTGATCGAGAAGCTGGACAAGCACGCGACTGACCATTCGGCTCGCGTCTTTCTGGGTTTTAGACATAACTTCAACGACGCGACGGCGTTGTCGAACGGCATCGAATATCTACAAAGCTTCGTCGACAGCAAGCGCTATCGCTTCAACTACGACGTGCTGTTCACGGCCAAGGTCTGGGGCGACTTGGCGCTCGGCGTCGGCTTCAATGCCCGCTACGACAACCAGCCGCTGCCCGGCAAAGCAAAGCTCGACACGACCAGCACGTTGAGTCTGGTTTACGCTTACAGCGACGTCGCCAAATAGCGCATCGTGGGCGGCGTTGCCGTCCTGAAACCGAAGCTCGGCTAATCAGCAAAGCACCCAGCGAGGCAACATGGCGTTCATCGAAGATTTCAAGAAGTTCGCGTTCAAAGGCAACGTCGTGGATTTGGCAGTCGGCGTCGTGATCGGCGGCGCCTTCGGTAAGATCGTCTCGGCCATGGTGGCGGACCTGGTCATGCCCTTGGTGGCGCTGATCATGCCAAGCGGCGACTGGCGAAGCAGCGGCATCGTGCTCAGAGCCGCTGCCAAGCCCGAAGACAGCGTGGTGCTGAAGTACGGCGACTTCATCGGGGCCGTGCTGGATTTCCTCGTGGTGGCGCTGGTGCTGTTCGTGATCGTGAGCCGCATCATTCAGGCGGCCGAGAAGCGCTTGGCCACGCCCGCGACCGCGGAGCCGCCCGCGGCAATCAAGGAATGCCCCGCCTGTTGCGAGATTGTCCCCGCCAAGGCGACGCGCTGTAGGTACTGCACTAGCGACCTCAAAGCCGCCTAGAGCCTCGAATCCCAGCGGCTCTCAGTCGTGCGGGTCGTGCTCCGCGCGGAGATCCCATAACTGTCCGATTTGATTGAGTTTATTGGCGGATTCTCAGATCGAGCCTTTAGAAACGCTTGAGACGGACGTCTTGTCTGCGCAGTGTCGACGATCATCGGGCTCTTGGTTGTGTTCGGCTCAGTGCTGGGCGGCTTTGCCATGGCGGGCGGTGCCTTCGGCGTGCTGGTTCAGCCGGCCGAGCTGGTGGTGATCGGCGGCGCGACCGTCGGCACGATCCTGGTCTCGGCGCCCGGCAAGGTGCTGAGCCGCGTGATGAAGGCATTGAAGAAAGGCTTCAAAAACTCCGCGCCCGTCAAGGCCGACTACCTGGAGCTACTCAAGCTCCTCTATCAAATCCTCGCGTTGATTCGCCGTGAGGGTGTGCTGGCGCTCGAGCCGCACGTAAGCGACAAAGCCACCAGCACGCTGTTCGGCAACTACCCGACGGTGATGCACCGCCACCACGCAGCGGATTTCCTGGTCGACGGCCTGAAGCAGCTGGTCGACGGCTGCTCCGCCGAAGAGCTGTCGCTCTTGTTCGACGCGGAGCTGGAGACGCATCACGACGAAGATAATCAGCCCATCGGCTTGATCCGCACCGCAGGTGACGCCTTGCCGGGTCTGGGCATCGTGGCCGCGGTGCTCGGCATCGTCGTGACGATGGGTCACTTGGACGGTGGCCCCGAGGTGATTGGTCACCACGTGGCCGCGTCGCTCGTCGGTACGTTCCTCGGTATTTTGCTGTGTTACGGCTTAGTCGGACCGCTCGCCACCAGCATCGAAATCCAAGCAAGCGCCGACAGCCGCTTCATGCTGTGCATTAAGGAAGCGGTCGTGGCCGCCGCCCGCGGCGTGAACCCGCAGATTGCCATCGAGTTTGCGCGGCGAACCATTTTCTCCGACGAGCGCCCCACGACCCCAGAGCTGGAAAAAGCTTTCGCGGAGCTAAAGGGTAAGTAATGGCAGGCGCAGCGGCTCCGAGTGGTGGTGGCGCTCGCGTCATCATCATCAAGAAGAAGAGCAAGGGGCACGCCGCGCACCACGGTGGTGCTTGGAAGGTGGCTTACGCCGACTTCGTGACCGCCATGATGGCCTTCTTCATGGTCATGTGGTTGCTGGCGCAGACTGACCAGTCGACGAAGCAGCAGCTGTCCGAATACTTCCGCACCGGTGTGTTCTCAGGAGCGCCTTCCGTGCTGAATGGCGGCAGCGGCATCCAAAACAAAGGCTATTTCGACGTCGTCGGTCAGTCATCGATTCAGCCCGAGCAAGCGAAGTTCGAGCGGGTGGCAGCCGCGGTTCGTGCGGCCATGCAGCGCAGCATGGCCGAAGACCCGCGGCTTCAGGCGCTGGCCAAGCAGCTGAAGGTTAGCGTTACCGAAGAAGGGTTGCTGATTCAGATCTTGGACGGAAGCGGCGAAGCCCTGCTGTTCGACCGCTCGTCCGTCGAGCTCAAGCCGCGGCTGCAAGAGCTGCTGGCGACGATTGCGCCGATTTTGGGGCGACTCGACAACAAGATTCAGGTGCACGGCCACACCGACGCCAAGCCCTTCCCGACGGGCTCGAACCGCTCGAACTGGCAGCTGTCGTTCGAACGTGCCGACGCCGCGCGGCTGGTGCTCGAAACGAACGGCTTGCAGTCGGGTCAGGTTGGCGGCGTCTTCGCCCACGGCTCAACGGCGCTGTACAACGCCAAGGAACCCTACGCTCCCGAGAATCGCAGGCTTGCGATCCTTGCCGTGCGCCGCGGCATGGAGACTTACGCGGCGGAAGGCGTGGCGGCGGCACCCAAGCCCGCTGCCGCAGCAGCCAAGCCCGCCTCGCCCCCGGCGCCCGCCTCGAAGCCGGCCGAAGACGAAGGCTCGCGCAACTAATGCGAGCTCGAGCTTAGCGGAATCAGCTCGACCAGCCCCGCCTCGGCTTCGAGCGCGGCGTCCAGCACGGGAGCCGTACTGCCGTCGGGTAGTTCCACCAGGTAGCGCCAGCAAGGGCCGGCCAGCGGCGAGGTGAGGGCGTTCAGAATACCAGCCTCGTGCGTGGCGTGAGCCGTGATGCCACGGGCGCCCAAGGCAGCCGCGAAGGCTTGGTGGTTACGGCACACGGTGGCGGTCACGCGCGACGTCGCCGGAACGTCTTCCAGCTCGGGGATCACGATACCAGCGGCCAGCCGCAGCCGTTCGGTGCAGCTGCGCACGAGTTGGCGCGAACCCGGGCTCAGCTCCGGGTCGCTCACGGCAACGACCAAGCGACGGCCCGCCGAGGCGCGCTCGATGACGGCGAGCACGGCTTCTTCTGCGGGGGTGTCGAGGCCGGCTAGCGGCTGCTCGAGGCACAGCAGCACTGGGTTGGTGAGCACCGCGTGTGCGACCAACAATGCGCGGCGCTCGGCCAGCTGCAGGTGAGCCAGCCGCCGCGCTGCGAGGCTCGTGAGGCCTAGCTGCTCGAGGGTCTGGAAAGCCAGTTTTTGTGCGGCTTTGACGGGCGAGCCGCTCAACTCTGCGCTGCTTGCCAAGAATTCCTCGGCGCTCCACGTGCCGGGCAGCAGCGGATCGAGCCGCATCAACCCGATGACGCCTTGCTCGACGCCGAGCGGAACCGGCGAGCCTGCCAGCCGCAGCGTGCCCGCCGCCAGCTCCGCCTCGCCGGACAACACCCGAAACAGCGCTGACCAATCGCCCAGCAGGCCTAGGCGCTCCGCGCTGCTCGTCAGCTCGAGCCGCGCCAGCAGAGGCTGGCCGAACAAGTCGATGCGCGCGGCCTTGGCCTCGAGCGTCGGAGTGTCACTCAATGTTGGTCAGCTCCATGCGCGCCATCGGCTTGTCGGCAGGGTGCACGACGAACGGGCCCAGCGCGCGCACCATGTCCATCATGCCCGGCGGCAAGACCTGCAAGTGCGACGGAACGTTCTCGCTCACGCCCTCGATGCCGAGAATGCGGCCAACAATGCTGGTCTGCGGGGGCGGAAATTCCTCGATTGGGGCGTGGTCGGACAAGCCGGCGAGCGCTCTGGCGGACGCCAGCGCCTGCCGCAAGCCGCCAAGCTCGTCGACCAACTTGTGCGCCAACGCTTGCTCGCCGGTCCACACACGACCCTGACCGACGGCGTCCACTTGCTCTTTCGTCAGCTTGCGTCCGGCCGAGATGCGCTGCAAAAATACGTCGTAAAACTGCCAGACCTTGCGCTTCAGCTCGGTCTTCTCTTCGTCGGTGAAGGGGCGGAAAATCGACTCGGCGTCGGCGCGCGGTGCGGTCTTGTAAACCTCGATGTTGACGCCCAACTTGCGCAACAGCTCCGACACGTCGGCCTTGCCGTAGAAGATGCCGATGCTGCCCGTGATGGTGAGCGGGTTGGCGAACACGCGCGTGCCGGGCGAAGCGATGTAGTAGCCGCCGCTGGCGGCCGCCGTGCCCATGCTGACGATGACCGGCTTGATTTTGGTAGTGCGCTCGACCTCGCGCCAAATGACGTCGGCGGCCATGGCCGAGCCGCCACCCGTTTCGACGCGCAGGACCACGGCGCCGACTTGCGGATTCTCGCGTGCCTTTTTGATGGATTCGGCGATGGTGTACGAGCCGACTAGCTTCATACCCAAGAGCGGAATCGTTTGGCTGCGGCCGTCGACCATGTCGCCGTCGACGTAAATCAGCGCGATGCCCGGGTTGGAGCCGTTGAAGCGATCCGCGAAGGGGCCGCGGTTGTCGTCAATCAGCCGGACGGGTTGGCCGAGCAGCTGTGAGGTTTTCGATTCGAGCTCGTCGTCGAAGGCGTAGCCGTCCACGAAGCCGGCCGTTTTGGCCTCGATGGCGACGAACGGCCCCTTGGCGATGCGCTCGCGCACGGCCTGCGGCGACAGCTTGCGACCGTGAGCAATGCCGAGCGTCAGCTGCTTTTCGTGCTGCTGGAGCAGGTCGATTTTGTCGTCGCGCGCGACTTCGGAAGCCGCGGTGCGGGTGAAGGCTTCGGGCGCGCTTTTGTGCGCGCCAATCCGCACGAAGTCGGCCTTGATGCCCAATTTGTCGAGCAAGCCCGCGTAGTAAAAGTAGCGCGCGCGCAGGCCCGCGAAGCGGATGCCGCCCGCGGGGTTCAGCAAAATGCGATCGGCCGCCGAACACAGGTAAAGCGAGGCGCCGTCCGCGTCCTCCAGGTGACACAGCACCTTCTTGCCGGCTTGGCGCAACAGGTAGATGGCGTCGCGCAGCTCTTGCACGTGCGCCATCGAGTTAGCGGGCGCGCTGCGCAGCTCGAGCACGATGGCGCCGACCGACGACTCGTCCTCGGCGATTTGCCAGAGCTGGCGAAGCAGAGCGACGTGCTCGCGCGTGCTGGGCGTGCTTTCGAGCCGAATGCGCAGTGCGTAAGTGGGGGCCTGCGTGCCGGACGGCTCGCGGTAGCCCTTGAACGCGACCTCGGTAGCGAGGTTTTCGTGCGCCTTGCCGCTGACTCGTCGGCCCAACGCGCCGCCGAATAGGCTGCCGCCCGTGAGGTCCATCGAGCCGGCAGTGCCGTTCAGATAAAACGACATGCTGGCGCTAGCCAGCCACTCGCTCTGCGAAATGCCGTCGTCGGGATCCAAGAACGACACACCGCCGCGCAGCCGCCCCAGCTCCGGAATATCGACGCCCAACGTGGCCGACGGTGACCAGTAAGCTCGAGGCGCGTCCACGATTTTACCGGACAACCCGACTTCCAGCGCGCGGTTGCGGAGCGGTCGCATCGCCAGCGCCACGTCGAAGCTGCGGTCGATCACGCCGCCGGCAGCGTTCTTGGGCGCGTTGATGTCGCTAGCCACGAACGACAAACCGAAATAATCGGAGGGTCGGCTGGTCAGCGCCAGGGACCAGCCGAACAAGCCGTGGGCCTCGGGCATGTCAGAGTACGAACGCTGCAACGACATGCCGAAACCAAAGCTATCACTGGCTTTGAGCGCCAGACCCCAGGTGACCCACTGATAGAGGCCGTCGCTTTTGAACAGCGGTCCGACGCCACCGCTGGGCGGACTGACCAAATCCACACGCACACCGGTGGATGCGTTCAAGAACGGAATCGGGAACGCGAACGCGAACGCGTGGCCTTGCCACGGCACCCGCGCGCTCTCGTTCAAGTACACGCTCGACCAGCGCAGCTCGCTCGCCGGCAGGAACGCGAGGTTGGCAGGGTTCTGCACCAGGGCGCTCGAGTCGTCGTTGGTGACCGGGCTCTTGCCGAAGACCGGTTGCCTCGTCGGTTCGTTCGTCGGAAACTGGGCGCGGGCGCTGGCGGAGACGAGCGAGCTAAGCGCGAACGTTAGCCCAAGGGTGGCGGCGGCTCTGGTTCGGAACATTTCAGCCCGGCATTCTTATCACTGGATGCGCGGCAAGCGCACCGAGAACGTCGAACCGTGCCCTTCGCCGCTTTCGACGCTCACGTTCCCGCCCGCTTGCTGAACGATGCTGTAGAC
>JAYUYU010000556.1:0-4959 GCA_043752365.1 Myxococcales bacterium
TTACGCAGGTGCTCTTGCATCACGCGCAGCTGCTCGGGCAGGGCTGGTGCGACCGAGCTTGCGGGGGCAGGGCCGCCGGACGGGGCGGGGGCAACGGACGGCGTGGGACCGGCTTGGCCGCTCGCAGCGGCAGCGGCCTTGTCACGCATGCGCTCCAGCCGGCGTTGCAGTCGCTCGGGGCTCGGCGCGACGTCGGCTCTGAGCGTGGGAGCAAGGGCTAGCGTGAGCGTAGCTGCAGTAAGAAGTGCGGTGAGGTGCTTCAAGCGTTGACGTGCCGATCGGGGGGGCCCGGTTGACTCGACTTGCGATTCGAGAGCGAGTCCCAATTGGGAGGCCGGCGTGAAGGACGCTCTTCAGTGGATTCGGAGTCGAGACTCGCCTCGCGGTGGCGGAGCACTTGGAAGCCGAGCAGCGCGAGCCACGCCAAGCCGGCCGCCGGTAGCACGAGCGAGAGCGGGCTCAGGAGTTCGCCGCTGAACAGCCGGTGGCCGACGATGACGCCGACCAGCGCCGTCACGACTGCAACGACGACGAGCAGCGCACGCCCGGCAGTCCGAACAGCGTCGGGCGCCACACGCTGCAGGGCGCCCTCGGGGCCCCGCAGGCGGCGGCGCGCCCACATCAGCACGCCAAACCCGACCACGCCGGCTGTGACGGCCCAATGCAGCGGCCGCTGAGGACCGCCCAATAGGGGGATCAACCCAAGGCAGATGATGCCAGCGGCCGCCAGCGGCGCGGCGCTACGGAAGGGCGCAGAAACAGACAACCACTCGGAAGATAAGCCCTACCAGCGAAGACGCAACTTGTTCCGCACAGTTAGGCGTCCAGATTTCATGCTCCGCGGAGAACGAGCCCGGGGGCAAGGTCCGTTTTCTTGCGGTCGCGTCGGCTCGCGTGGCATGTCGGGGGAGCCATGCCGGCCGGTCTTGGAAGGACGCTGCTCCCGCTAGCGCTGGCGGCTGCCGCCTGCTCAAAAGCCGAGCCGGTGCCGGCGGGCGGCGCGCCGGCGGTCAGCGCCGAGGCTAGCGCCAGACCCGCCGCAGTGGCCTCGGCAGCTCCCGCGCAGCTGGTCCGCCCGGCGACGAGCGTGGCGCTGGACGGCGGCCTGCGCCCGGTTCCCGAGGTTGCTGGACCTCGCATCTACGCGCGCTCGCTCAGCGCATGGATTTACGAGCGCCCGACCCGGAGCTCGGAAAAGCTCGGCTACTTTCGGGCGGGCTCGTCGATTGCGCTGCGTGACGAGCAACCCGCAGGCAGCGAAGGCTGCCGGGCAGGCTGGTTTGCCGTCGCGCCGCGCGGCTTCGTTTGCGGAGAGGGCTCGGCGACGCGCGACGCGGCGGACGCCGTGGTGACGGCATTCCGCGGTCTCGGGCCAGCTCTTGGGCGGAAGCTTCCGTACATTTACGGCACCGTGCGTAAGCCCGGTCCCATTTACGCGCGGTTGCCAACGCGGGCCGAAGCCGAGAAAGTCGAGACTGATTTAGGTGTGAGGATGGCCAGCTGGCTGTCGGCCGATGGCGAGGTCGGCGCCAGCTACGCGCAACATGTGTGGCTGCGCGGGGCAGCGGCGCCCGACGCCCGCACCGCTTGGGAGGGCAGGCAGAGCGACCCGCTGCCGCCTTTTTTGGGCGCCGGACGTGCTTTGCCCACCCCCGAAGGGCAGGTGAACCGTGGGGCGGAGCTGGTGGCTTCGCGCATGAAGCCGCGCCAAGGGCTGTCGCTGCTGCAAACGCTGCTGTTCGAGGGTCGCCGCTACGGCTTGACGACCGACCTCGACGTCGTGCCCACCGACCGATTGCGTCCGATTCAAGGCTCCGAACATCGCGGCGTCGAAGTCGGCAAAGGGCTCGAGTTTCCATTTGCGCTGGTCCGCAGCGAAACGGCGAAGTTCAAGCGCTTCGATAAGGGCAAGCTGGTGGACGCCGGGCCTGCCGAATACTGGTCGGTGCTGAAGTTGACCGGCAAACAGAGCTTCTTTCAGCGTCGCCTGCATTTCGAGACCACGGATGGTCGCTACATCTCCGATCAAGATGCGTCGCGCCTCGACCAAGCCAAGAAGATGCCGGCCTGGGGCAAGAACGGTGAGCGCTGGTTCGACGTGAACGTGTCGAAGCAGACGCTGGTCGCCTACGAAGGTACACGCGCGGTCTTCGCTACTTTGATTTCGACGGGCGAGGCCGGCTTGGAGGATCCAGCGCATTCGAAGTCGACCAAGCGCGGCATTTTCAGGTTTCACACCAAGCACGTCTCGACGACCATGGACTCGGACGCGGTGGGCGAGGAGTTCGAGCTGCGCGACGTACCGTACGTGCAGTACTTCGAGGAGGGCTACGCGCTACACGGTGCGTACTGGCACGACCGCTTCGGGACGCCCAAAAGCCACGGCTGCATCAACTTGACGCCCGAAGACGCGCGCCGGCTGTTCTTCTTTACGCAACCCGCGCTGCCCGAAGGCTGGCACGGGGTGATGCAGAAGCTGACCGGTACGGTGCTGTTCGTGCACCCGTAAGCGTAGAGCCGCTCAGGCGCCGCCGGCGCCGCTGTTGGCGCTGTCTGCGCCGCCAGCACCACCCGCGCCCCCGAAGCCAGGCTCGGCGGTCTCGCCGCCGGCACCGCCGGCGCCCGCGCTGGGCGTCGAGCTTTCGCCGCCTGCGCCTGCGCCGCCTACCGGCATTGGACCTTCGCCACCCGCGCCGCCGCCGCCGGGCACGTCTACCGCGCATGAGCTTGGCACGACGAAGCTAGGTGTCACGCTGGTCGTGACCTTGGACTCATCGGGGTTGAGGAGCGGTTTCTGATCGACGCCGTTGATCAAGCTCGCGCGGATTTGTGTTGGCAGCTGCGCGAGCTGCAGCTGCAGCAAGCCTTCGGTCGTCACGGTGTCGACGCTGGTCAGGACCTGGCCAGCGTCGTCCAAGGCTTCGAACCGGATGTAGCCGCAGCGCGCCGAGGTGCCGCAAGCGTGCGCAGGGCGCAGCACGAACTTGGTCGCGAGCTCCGTGGGCGTGAGCGACACGGCAACCACCAGCGTACTGAAGGCGCCTGGCACGGCCTCGCTTGCGCCGCCGACACCCGCCTCGAGGCTGGCGTCGGTGGGACCACCTTGGTCGCAGCGGAGGGCAATGGGCTCGCTCGCCGACATGCCGTCGAGCGTGGTGATTTCGACGCCGAACGTGGTGGGCGTCGTCGGTGCGGCCTCGTCGCTGCTGCAAGCGCCGCCGAACGGCAGGCAAGACAGGGCGGCAAGCAGCAGGCGGGCGGAGTGATTGAACAAGCGAAACGAACTCTGATTCATGAGCGGGGGCTCGGGCAGCGCCGTCAGCTCGGCCCGTTGGATGCGATGACCAGCTCTTGCACCGCCGACGCGGTGTCGTCAATCACGCTGATCAGGGTTTTGCCAGGCAGGCACGCCACCACGAAGAAACGCGGCTGAGGCGAGGGCTAGCGCAGTCGATTAATTCGACAGAAATGCGCCAAGAACTGCCCTGAAACCCGCGTCGCAGGGTGCTCGACGTCGCCGGCGAATTCGAATTTCAAAAGCCCCTCGACCGAGCCCTGTGGGCTCGGGTCTACCTGGCTCAAGCTGAGCTCTCCGCCAGGCCGTAACTCGTGACGCCGTCCGTGCAACCTGACCGTGGACAGCGCACGCGGCTTGTCGGCGCCTTGTCCGTCGGCCAAAAGCGGAAAGCTGCCGGGCCCGAGCTTGCTGCCCAAGGGTAGCAACAGGCGGATCGCGACCCCCGCGGCGTCTGGCTCGGTTTCAGCCAGCGCTTCGCAGGTGCGGGGCCCAGAGCTAAGCGTCAGAAAAAGCGCGCTCTCGCTGGGACTAATCTCGATCAGCTCCGCTAACGAGGCGCGCGGCACGAAGGTGAGCTCGTCGGTCGGGTTCGGTCCCAAGTCGATGCGAATAGGGGGCACCGAAGTGTCGCGACAGCCGGCGAGCAAACACAGCGCCAAAAGCGGCGCAAGGGCGCGCATGTGCTCACGCGCTTTCGCGCGCGACCGCGGCTGCGGCCGCCGTGGGCAAGGCGCCGGTGCTACCGGGATTCGGGCTGGACGCGGGGGCACCGAGCGGGAAGCTCACGTCCGTCAGCTTGGGCGTCAAGTCGCGCAGAGCCCGACGCGCCTGTGAAGCGGTCGGCCGGTTTTTGGGATCCCGGCGCAAACACGCGGCCAACAAGCGCGCAAGCTCGGCCGAGTCGGGGATGTGCGCGAGCCGCGCCAGCTTTTCGGGCCAACCATCGTGCCCAATGTGCGCGGACAAAATCGAGGTTTCATCCTCGGCGTCGAACAACAGCTCGAAAGTCAGCGCTTCGAAGGCGGTGCAGGCGAACGCGTACATGTCCGCGGGCTGAGGCGTCTTCGACTCGACCAGGCCGAGCACTTCCGGGGCGCAGTACTCGAGCGTGCCGCAGCCTGGACGCAGCTGCCGACCGCTCAAGCCGAAGTCCACCAGCACCGGTGTTTGTCCGTCGCGCAAAATCACGTTCGACGGCTTGATGTCGAGGTGGCCGACTCCAGCGCCGTGCATGGCTTCGAGCGCCGCCAGAATGCCGTCCAGGTATTTCAGCGCTCCTTCGACGCCGAGTGAACGGCTGCGGATCAGCCGGTCGAGGCCCGCGCCGCGGATGAGCTCCATCACCAAAATGGGTTTGGGGCGCGCGGCCAAGTCGAACGTCACGAAACGAGCTAAATTCTCGTGCTGCGGCAGTCCCAACAGCGCGCCAGCTTCCTCGCGAAACAGCTGCAAGAACTCTTGTTCTGAGAGGCTGCGGGCGGTGGTCGGGTCGTAATCGGGCACCTTCAGCGCAAAGCCTTCGGCCTTGGGATTGTTTCGCTCTTCCACGCGCCGCGCCATGAACACCGAGCTGGCGCCGCCGCTGCCGAGTGAACGCACGACGTAGAAAGCACCAATGGTGCGGCGAGGCAGCAACCAATCGGGCAGGGGGGCGCGCCGCC
>JAYUYU010000557.1:0-4955 GCA_043752365.1 Myxococcales bacterium
AATTGCCCGGTCGCGACGTCGACCACGCGGATGTCGCGGAAGCCACCGGCCGTCCACGCGCTGTAGACGACGCTGCGACCATCCGCAGAAAACCGCGGCGAGTACGCTTGCTCGAAACGAGCGCTCCGCACCAGCGCACGCGCGTTCACCAGCTGAAAGTCCGCCGTGAGGTCGGCAACACGCAGCGTGCTGGTGCTGCGATCGTTGGTCGCGTACACGACGCTGCGACCGTCGGGGCTCACGTCGGCGTGCCGCGCGCGCAGGCCGTGAGTTAGTCGCTGGCGAGTGTCGCCCTCTTCGCGCGACGAGCTGCCCGGCAGTTGGCGAAACAAATCCTGGAAGTTGTAGCGACGCTCCGAGACGGCATTGCTGTCGAACACCAACGAGCAGTCGGGGGCAAAGCTGACCTGCTGCCCCGAACCGCGCGCGCGCAGCACGCCTTCTGGATCCGTGCCGTCCAGCGCCAGCTCGTAGAGGCCGGCCGTGGTGTGCCCATCGTCGCGCTGGTAGATGAGGCTGGGCTTGCCGAGCGTGGTGCAGGCTTCGCTCAAGCGGGGGCCGCCGGCGTTTTCGCCGCGCCAGGTCAGGCGTCGGCCTTCGCGCAGGCCGCGGCCGCGAATGGCGGCGGCTTGCGCTGCATAGCGTCGCTTCAGCGACGTGTGCCAGCCGTCGTACAGCTCCTCGTAGGTGCGGCCGGTTACGCGTCGAATCGAACGGTTGATGGCCCACGGCAGCACCTGGGCGCCGTAGTCGTCGGCCACTGCTCCGAACACGTTCGGGCCATAGCTGTCGTTGATGAAAGAAATGAATGCGGAGCCGTACAGGTACCAGACGTTGGCGCCCGGAAAGCGCCGCGGCGAGCCGGACATTTGATCGAGCCCGGCAAAATTGTCTTCGAGCACGTCGGCTCGCAAATACATGTCGAACTGGCTCGAGCGCAGCCGGCCGCCGCTGGTGTGCGCGGTCTCCATGGCGACCGCCAGCCCTTCCAGCACCCAGCGCGGCTGCCACTGGTTCGGTACCGCGGTCTTGCCGATGACCTTGTTGAGTAGCGCTGGCAACCCCGACACGTTGTCGACGTGCAAAATGTGCGTGTACTCGTGCGTGATCAGCTCGTTTAGCCAATCGTCGTAATCGGCGAGCGCCGACATGTCGTCGGGCGCCGTCGCGTACAGGCGAATCGCGTCGTACGGCACCGCGCCGGCCGAGCCGTTGGCAAAGTCCGAGTCGTCGGTGAGCAGGATCTCGACCAGTTCGCTCGGCCTCTCGTCGAGCTGGTGCCCGACGAGAGTGTAGGCGCGCTCGGCCATGAACGCGGCCCGGCGCGCGAGTGGTGCAAGCCCGCTGTGAAAGTTGACGCGGAAGTGCGGCGTTTGCAGCGTGTACCACTCGAGCCGCGGGTCACCTGCGCGCGCCGGGCGCACACACACGGTGAGCACCAGCGCGGCGAGCAGAGCGGCAAAGAGCTTGTTCAGGCTACGTACCCCGATGCCTACCAGGCTCTACGACGTCGGTCCCCCGTCCCGACGCGTGGCCTCACAAATCGTCGTGGAACAGCGGTTCCCGGTTTCGTACGTAGCGGTACACGAGCTGCCGGCCTTCCGGCGAAATCTGCGTGAACTGCGCGCCAAAGCCGGGCGAAGAATCCGAGCCCGAGCCCGGCGCCTCGCGCGTCCAGCGCACGATGCCGACGGCTTCGAACTCGTAGCCGCCAGGCATGGACACTTTGACCACGACGTTGCGGCCAATTGCTGGAATTTGGTAGGTGGCGACGAAGATGCCGCCCGAGTCGATCACGTCGTTGCCGCTCAGGCCCTTGTAGAAATTGGTCGTGCTGTGGGCACCAAGCTCGGCTTCGATGCGCAGTGGCGCGCCGGTGCCACCAGCTGCGGCGGGTGCAGGCTGAGCGTGCTGGGGAAACGCCGGTGGGGCGGCCGCGGGCGGCTGGTAGGCAGCGGCCGCGGGCGGCTGGTAAGCAGGCGGCTGCTGCGGGTATGCCGGCGGCTGCTGGTACTGCGGCGGTTGCTGCTGCTGCGGCGGCTGTTGACCCCAACCTTGCGGTGAGGGCTGCGTGGGCGGCGCGGCCGGCGCGGCCGGGCCGGGGCTGATGGCCACCGTGCTGGCGAACGCCGCCGGTGGGGCCACAGCAGGCGCGGGTGCTTGCGCCAGCTGGTGAATCAAGTTGAGCGAGCCAGCGATGGCCTCGAGCGCTTGATCGACGGCAGGGTAACCTTGCGGCTGCTGCTGCAACATGGCCAGCGCGTGCCGGGCCGCGTTGAGCGCGGCAGGACCCGCTTCATGGGCCGCGGCACCTTGCGACGCCTCGACGCGATGGAGCGCGCTCATGGCGTGGGCAATGGGCTCTGCGACCACCATCACTTGCGGGGGCACCGCGGGGCTCTGCAACGCTGCCAGGCCGCGAGCCAGATTCTCGCGAGCGGCTCGAGCCAAACTCACCGGATCAGACATGAATCCTCCGAAAGATACGACCGCCGACTCTAGCATTCGAGCCCGCGATTCCAACAGTTTACGGCCGACCGCGTCGTTTCAATAGGCGTAAGACCTCGGCCGCGTCACGTCCGTCGGTTTCGGCTTCGGCAAAGAGGGCGCGGGTCACGCACACCGCGCCGTCGCCAGTGCGCAGCGTGAGCGCGCCGGAAAGGTGCGCTTCGCCCGGCAATAAGGCCGCGACGTAGTCACGAGTGGCCTCCGCACGGGTGACGAACAGCGGCACACCTTCGACCTCCAGCGCCACTCCCGGGGTAGGTGAAAGGGCGCGGATTCGTCGCAACACCCGCTCGGTCGTCCAGCCGAAGTCGACCTTGAGCTCGTCGCCGCTGGGCTCGGGCGCCCACGTGGCGAGCCGCTCGTCTTGGACCGTTTCCTCCAGCGCCTCGCCGCGCGCGAGGCGAACGGCGGTCTCGCGCAGGAGGGCGAGCGAGGGGCGATCGAGCGCGCGGGCGAGCTGCCAGCTATCGCGCGTTCCGAGTGGCAGGCTACTCGTACCGAGCACCTGGCCGGTATCGTACTCGGCGCTCAAGCGGTGCACGGTGACTCCAGCGACCTCGTCGCCGGCGTCGATACTCCAAAAATAGGGGTTCGGCCCGCGATGCCGGGGCAAAAGGGAGGGGTGGACTCCGACGGCACCGAGCGGCGGTTGGTCGAGCCAGCTCGCGGGCAGCTTGCGGGTCCAAAACCAAGAGACGAGCAGGGCGGGCTGCTCGCGTGCCAGGGCCTCGGTCACCTGAACGTCCAGCTCAGGCCCCGCTGTGATGGCGTCGAGCAGCCCGGGAACCAGGGTCCGCAGCCGCCGTCGCCCGGGAGCATCGATGGGCGAGAGCACGACCGGCCCGAGCTCATGACCGTCGGAAGCCAGCAGCAGAGCCCCCAGAGGTAGGCCGAAGTAAGCGATCTTCAAGGCGGTTTCCTGGGGCTGTCAGGGGCCGCGGGCCGGGGCCGCGGGTTCGCAGAAAAGTTTCCCACTTTGCCCCTGCCTGATTACCTCGGGCCGGCATGGAACCGGCTGCCAAAAGTCGACCGTACCGCCCCGCCCTCCGTGAGGGTGGGCGTTTCGACCCGCTCGCGGCTGGGCGCCCCATCCTCACTTTCGAGGACGTTCACAAGTGTTATCGCGTGGATGCACCGGTTCTCAAGGGGCTGAGCCTGAGCATTTTGCGCGGTGAGTTCGTGTTCGTGACCGGCCCATCGGGCGCTGGCAAGAGCACCTTGTTGCGCCTCTTGTACGCCGCCGAATCGGTCGATTCGGGTCGCATCTTGTTCATGGGGCGCGACGTTGGGCGGCTCACGGGCGCCTCCATTCCGTTTTTACGTCGCAACATCGGCATCGTCTTTCAGGACTTCAAGCTCGTAAAAAATTGGACGGTGCTGGAGAACGTCCAGCTACCGCTCGAGGTGCTGGGCTTGCCGGAACGCTTGGCGCGGGCGCGCGTCGGCGAAGCGCTGGAGCGCGTTGGCTTGTCGGGTCGCGGCTCGGCGCTGGCAGGTACGTTATCGGGCGGCGAACAGCAGCGCGTCGCCGTGGCACGCGCCATCGTCGGCGAGCCGGCTCTGTTGCTGGCCGACGAACCCACAGGCAACCTAGACCCGCAGCTGGCCGTCGACATCTTGGGCTTGCTCGAAGACATAAACGACACCGGCGTGACGGTCGTGTTCGCGACTCACGACCGCAGCCTACTCGACGTTCGCCCGCGCCGCGTGGTCGTGCTCGACGATGGCGTCGCCACCGACGTGCCATCCGGTCTCGACGAGCTCGTGCAACCTGCCGAAGGCGGCGACCGGAGGGTGGCGTAAGATGGCGCAAAGTCCGGTGAAACGCGCCTTTCGTGGCGCCAAGAACGACTGGCGCTTGCACGCGCTCAGCGTGTTTTCGGTGGCGGTCGCGTTCGTGTGCTTGGCGGCGGCGCTGCTGCTGGTGGTCAACGTTGGGCAAATTCGCGAGCGCTGGGCCGAGAGCGGTCGGGCCTCCGTCTACCTGCGCAAGAACGCCACTGCCGACCAGGTTGCCGCCATCGAACGCGCCCTCAAACAGAGCGAAGGCGTGACCGCCGTGCGCATCGTCTCCAGCGAAGACGCGCGCCGCGAGCTGGTTGGTTTGACCAACGACCCCGTACTCGATGCGCTGCCCACCGATGCGTTCCCGGCTTCGCTCGAGGTGGCGATCGAGAGCGCGGTGGCCACCGAGCGCCTCGGTAAGCTTGCCGGCTTGCTGTCGGCCTTGCCAGCCGTCGAGAGCGTGGAAACCTACGGCGCCTGGAGCGACCGCTTGGCGGCGCTGCTAACCGGCGGCGTGAGCGCTTCGCTGCTGTTGGCCGGCGTGGTGCTGGCGGCCGTGGTCAGCGTGGTGTCCTCGACCATTCGCATGAGCCTCCAGCGGCGGCGAATCGAGGTCGAGGTCATGAAGCTGGTGGGCGCGACTGACTCGTACGTGCGCAGCC
>JAYUYU010000558.1:0-4954 GCA_043752365.1 Myxococcales bacterium
GGCGCATGTTGCAGTTGCGGTGGCTTTTGATTTCGATGTTGGGGGCTTCGGCCTTCGTGTGCGCAACCGCACGGGCGCAACTTCCGGGTGTCGCGACGCCAACTGCGCCTCCAGCAGCCGCCCCCCCCGCGGAGCCTCCGCCCCACGTCGGGTCATCCGCACCCGCAGCAGGCACAGCCGAAAAGCCGCCCGCAGCGGTCCCGCCGCAAACCGAAGTCAAAGCGCCGCAAGCCGACGCAAAGTCGGACGTGGAGAGCGACGAAGCACCTGTCGAAGAAGACGTCGGGCCGGCGCGCGTCCAGGTGCACGTGCGCTCGAATCAACCCGGCGTTGCCTTTTTCTACGCCAAGGTGGCGCAAGCCAGCGTCAGCTTTACGCCAACCGACTGGACACGGTTGTGCTTGGGCGAATGCGACGCTCGGCTCAAACCTGGCTACTACCGCTTCGCGCTGAGCCACGGCGCTGACGAGCCAGTCATGGCTCCGAACGTGTTCCAACCGCGGCAAGGCAGCCGCTTCGAAGGCGGGTACACGGATCGCAGTCACCAACGGCTCGCGGGCGTGCTGATCCTCGGTTTGGGCGGCGTGAGCTCGGTGGCCAGCATCGCGACCGGTGTCGCGTTGGCGAACAGGGTCGAGGAAGACGTCGGCATCGCGGCGATTGCCGGCGGCTGCGTCGGGGCGCTACTGAGCTTGCTGGTCGGCATCCCCTTGGCCGCTTCGAGTGACGAAAGCAGCGTCACGCCGCGGCATCGCGCCCCCTGAAGCCTCCCCGCCAAAAGGGGCCCCCGCAGCAAAGCGTGGCCTAGCCAGCCGGAATCGCGGCGTGTAACTTCGTTGTTCTGATGAAAATCAAGACCGTCACCATCGAGCGTTTGCGAGATGCGCTTTTGCAAAGTGGACGACGGCCAAGCGTCGTCATGTCGTCCGCCTACGAAACACTGACGCGCGAAGGCCTGCTGAGCCCCGAAGAGGCCAACGCGCTGAACCGCGTCGACCCGCTCGGTGAGGCCATGTTCCTGATGATGTCGGCCGACGGCAAGGTCGCGGACGAAGAGCGCGATGCCGTGCGCGGCGCAATTCGTGGGCTGACCGACAACTTGCTCCGCAGCGGCACCATCAACGTCATGCTCGAAAACTACGCCAAGCGCCTGGCCGAACAGGGCCGCGACGCGCGCCTCGAAGAAATCGCCTCCGAAATTGCCGAAGAGACGGGCGAAGCCGAAGGTGCCTTCGCGCTCTCGGCCGCCATCGCGCTGGCCGACGACGAGGTCACCGAAGAAGAGAACGCCTTCATCAACCAGCTTGCCGAGTGGTTTGGCATTGCGCCCGACCGCGCGACGGAAATTCTCGATCAGTTGGAAGAGGACAAAGAGGGCTGACGCGGCGGTTTTTCGGTCACGCGCAAGCAGCCAAGCTCGTCCGCCGCCGCCACGTCCACGCCGCCACCCACGCTGGTGGAGGTACCGACCACATGCCGCCGAAAGCGCTCCACGGCCAGCGCCTCCAGCTGCTTGTCGAGCGAGCGCGGCCGGTGCCCTTCCAGGGTGTAGGGGCAAGCTGCAAGCCGAGCTGGAGCGCCCTTCTGTAGGGTGATACGCGCAAAGAAGCTGGTCTTCGTCCACGGGCGCTCGTTGTGCCCCGCGAACACGAAGTTCCCCAAGCTGTACAAAATGGGCCGTCCCTCGACCCAGCCAATGCCTTGCTGCACGTGTGGGTGATGCCCAATGAAGGCGTCGACGCCTAACGCCATCACGGCCTTGGCGAAACGGCGCGTGCGCTCGACGGGCGCGTCCACGTACTCTTCGCCGCCGTGATAGCTGACGAGCACGAAGTCGTTGTCACGACGGGCTTGCTCGATACCGGCCTTCAACTTTTCGATGTTCGCCCAAGCCACGAAGTTTTTGCCCTCGTGGGTCTCGAATGGCGGCTGATTCCAAACGTGCGTCACCGCAAACAGCGCAACGCTGTGGCCGTTCACCCGAATTACGACTGGTCGGTAGGCTTGCTCGGCGTCGCGCCCCGTGCCGGCAAACGGGACCTGCGCGCGCTCGAGGTTAGCGATGGTTTCGAACAACGCGCTCTTGCCATAGTCCCAGGCGTGATTGTTCGCGGTCGAGACGAGCGAGATCCGCGCTTTGGCGAGCACGTCGGCCCCACCCGGCGGCCCCGTGAAGATCAAGCGGTGCAAAGGCGACTGGGTCGAGCCACGCTGGTCGCTGAGCTGCGACTCGAGGTTGACGAAGCGGACGTCCGCGGAGCGCCACGCTTCGCTCAAGCCCGCAAACGGATCGTACGACACGTCCTTCAAGATGGCCTGCCCACACTCGCGCCCGAAATTTACGTCGCCACCAGCGGCGAGCACGATGCTCGGAGGGGGCTGGGGAGGAGGCGCGGGCGGCGCGTCGAGCAGCGCGGGCAACGAGCTGCCGAGTGGAGCTTGAGCCGGCGGCGCGCGCAAAATCGGGGCCGCCGCGGCGAGTGAGCTCGCCGAAAGGGGCGCGCCAGCCGAGAGCGGTACACTGCGTTCGCCGCAGGCCCCCAAGGCGAGGGCGAACAACATGGGAAAGCATGGCGCGCGCAAAATGCTCCAAACGCCATTTGGCGTGAGGCTCGGCTCGGCCGCAACCGCCCAAACGCACACGCGGAAAAGAATCTGTTTGCGCGGAGCGCGGGCTCGATTTACGAAACCCTCGTGAAAATTGCGATCATTGGCTCCGGCTATGTAGGTCTGGTGGCGGGCGCGTGCTTCGCGGACTCTGGCACCCACGTGACCTGCGTCGACGTGGACGAAAAAAAGCTCGACAAGCTGCGCGCCGGGGAGGTGCCGTTCTTCGAGCCCGGGCTGGCGGCGCTGGTGAAGCGCAACTGGCCGCACCGGCTCGAGTTCAGCTCCAACCTGCCCGACTCTATCCGCGGCTGTGAAATCGTCTTCGTTGCCGTCGGCACTCCGCCCGCTGAGGACGGCTCGGCAGATTTGTCGCACGTGTTGAAGGTAGCCGAGCAAATTGCCCAAGCCGCCGAGCACGACCTTGCGCTGGTGCTGAAGAGCACCGTGCCGGTTGGCACGAACGAGCGCGTGCGCAAGCACATCGAACCGTTCGCCAAGCACCGCATCAGCGTGGTCAGCAACCCGGAGTTCTTGAAAGAGGGCGACGCATTGTCCGACTTCCTGAAACCCGATCGCATCGTCGTCGGTGCCGACGACGAGCGCGCGTTCGAGCTATTGTCGCGCCTGTACGCGCCGTTCAACCGCCAGCGCAATCGCCTATTGCGCATGAGCCCGAAGAGCGCCGAGATCGTGAAGTACGCTTCCAACGCGCTCTTAGCGACGAAGATTTCGTTCATGAACGAAATCGCCGAGCTATGCGACGCCGCTGGGGGCGACGTGGAGCAAGTGCGGGTCGCGGTCGGCTCCGACGAGCGCATTGGTATGCAGTTTCTGTATCCGGGTTTGGGCTTCGGCGGCAGCTGTTTCCCCAAAGATTTGCGGGCGCTAGTCAGCACGGGCAAAGCCTTGGGTGTGCAGATGGAGGTCTCGGAGGCCGCCGTGCGCGCCAACGACGGGCCGCCGGAATTGCTGCTTCGCCACATGGAAAAGGACCTAGGCGGCCTGTCCGGCAAGCTTATCGCCATTTGGGGGCTAGCTTTCAAACCGCGCACCGACGACGTCCGCGAAAGCCCCGCGCTCAAGCTGATTAGCGAGCTGCGCAAGCGCGGAGCCAAGGTCCACGCCGCCGATCCAGAAGCGCTGGAAACCGCCCGTGACGCGCTCGAGCGCAGCGGCGACGTGGCGGGCGTCGAGCTCTTCAAAGACGAGTACGCGGCGGTCAAGGGCGCCGACGCCTTGGTCATCGCCACAGAGTGGAACGAGTACCGCTCGCCCGACTTGGTGCGCGTGAAGCAGCTGATGCGCGGGCGTCACCTGTTCGACGGCCGCAACGTGGTCGTCCCCGCCGCTGTGGTCGACGCCGGGCTGCGCTACCGCGGCATCGGTCGCCCCGCCCAAGGTTGATGTCGACCGAAGCCAGCGGCGGTGGGGCCCTGAGCGGTGCTCAGCGGCTCAAGGCCGTGCTGCGCCCCGTCATGGGGGTGCTCGCGGTCATCTTCGTCGCGGCCGCGATTTGGGACCTGAAACGGCGCTGGCGCCCGGGCGTGGTCGAGATCGACTACGGCATGGCGACGCTTTCGATGTTGCCGCTGGCCCTGGGCTGCGTGCTGCTTGGCTTGGGCTGGATTTGGCTCCTTTCGCGCATGAGCGGCGTGAAAATTCCGGTCTTGCCGGGCATGGCGCTGCACCTAGAATCGCAGGCCGCGCGCTACACGCCCGGCAAGCTGGGGCTGCCGCTGGTGCGCATGCTGGGCGCCGCGTCGCTGGGCACCACCAGCCGCATCGCTGGGTCGTCGGTGTTCATCGAGGTCTTGTGCTTCGTGGCGACCGGCGGCGTAACCGGACTCGTGGTGCTGCTGTTTTCGGGCGACGCCCTGCAGCGCGTGGCCGAAGCGCTCGGCATGCTCGGGCTGTTGGTACTGTGCGGCTTCGTGGTCGCGCTGGCGGTCTTGCTCTTGCTCGATCGCCGCTACTTGCCGGGCAAACTCCGCGACCTGCTGCAGCTCGACGGCACGGGCCCGCTGGTGCCGCCGGCGCTGCCATTGATCCATGCCGCGTATTGGCTGACGTGGGCCGCGCACGGCTACTTCACTAGCCGCGCCATCCAGGCGCCGGTTGGGGTGTCGCTCGACAGCATGGGCTTCTATGTGCTGGCGCCCGTGATGGGCTTTCTGGCTCTGGCGGCCCCGGGAGGGCTGGGGGTGCGCGAGGCCGTGTTGTCGATTGCGCTTTCGGCAGCCACCGGCCCTGGCCCGGCCTTGTACGCAGCTCTGCTTTCGCGCGGAACGTCGGTCATCGTCGACTTCGGCGTGTGGATGCTGTTTCGGCCCTTCCGTGGCGGCGC
>JAYUYU010000559.1:0-12011 GCA_043752365.1 Myxococcales bacterium
CACTAGCCCGACAGAACGCGACGCCAGCCTCATTCGAGCAAGATGCTGCAAGGGCTCCTTGGAGCGCAAGTCGTGGCTTGGGTGCGCGGTTTTTTAAGGTCCGGTCGCCTTGTACCGGCCATGATGTGCGCGATGACTCCGCGACTTGTCCGTGCAAGACTCACCACGAACCGAAAGGCAAGACGAGGCGATGGACGAAGTCAATCAGCTGGGCGACGGCTCGGCGGCGCTGGTAACCTGTGAGCTGTGCGGAGCGACGCCGCGCGCGGACGAGGCGAAGCTCGCCAACGGCCACCGCGTGTGCCCGGCCTGCGCGGCGCAACTGCAAGCCGAGCTGGCCCAAGCCAGCGTGCCGCAGGCGGTCTTGCCGCGCGCCATCGCGGCGGGCGTGGTCGGCGCCCTGTTGGGCGCGGCCGTGTGGGCCGCGGTGGTCATCGTCACTGATTTCGAGATCGGCTACCTCGCAGTGCTGGTCGGCTTTCTGGCGGGCTATGGCGTAAAGTATGGCGCGCGAGGCGCCACCGGTAAGGTGCTGCAGCAGGCAGCGGTCGGCTGCACGTTGTTCGGCTTGATCGCGACTAAGTACATCGTCTTCGCCCATTACCTCAGCGGCGCGGCCGCCAAGGAAGGCGTCCAGCTCGGCTACCTCAGCCCCGGCATGCTGATGACGTTTCCGCGCGCGCTCGTCGGCATGCTCAGCCCGTTCGACCTGTTGTGGCTGTTTTTGGCCCTCACGAGCGCGTGGCGGGTGCCGGCGCCGCCGCGTGTCATGGTAACGCGATGAACCCGGAGCGACCGCTCTCGGCACTCGAAAGACTGCAGCGCCTGGAGCTCGAGAAGCGCGGCGCCGCCACGGCGGTGCCGCAAGGCGCGGCGGCAGCGCCGTGGCGTGGGCGTAGTTCGTGGGGCTGGCTGCTGGCGGGGCTCCTCCTGACGCTGGGCAAGCTGAAGTTCATCCTAGCGGGCCTCAAGTTCTTGAGCTTCGGCAAGCTGCTGGTCACCAGCTCCACCATGCTGCTGGCAATCGTGGTGTACGCGCAGTTCTACGGCTGGCGCTTCGCGGCCGGCTTCGTGCTGCTCATCTTGCTTCACGAGTTGGGGCACGGCCTGGCGGCTCGCATTCAAGGGATCAAGGTCGGTGCACCCGTGTTCATTCCGTTCTTCGGCGCCTTCATTGCGCTCAAGGAACGCCCGAAGACGCCGTATCAAGATTTCTTCATCGGGGCGGGTGGCCCACTCGCCGGTAGCGCCGGTGGTCTGGCTTGCGTGCTGCTCTCGCAAGTTACGCCGGGGACGTGGGGCGGGCTATTGTACGCGGTCGGTTATTTCGCGCTCTGGCTCAACCTGTTCAACTTGTTTCCGGTGTGGCAGCTCGACGGTGCCCGCATGACTGCCCCGGTTAGCGCGGGAGCTTGGCGCGGGGGCTTCGTTCTGCTGCTCCTGGTCGTGCTCAGCGCGGCTTCGACGGCTGAGCACCTGCAGCCCATGCCGCTGATCTTGCTGGCGCTGGTCGGCTTTCGGGCGCTGCAAACCTTCTCCAAAAAAAGCGCCCTGGGTCAGCCACAAACCGCGCTTGCGCGCCTTGAAGCCGCCGAAGCTCGCGCGCATGCCGAGCGTGGAGTGCTGGTTAGTGAAAGCCAGCGTCTGATTGCGGCTGGCGTCTATTTCGGCCTAGCGGCGGGCTTGGTCTACTTGACGCACGTGCTCGCGGCCGGCTTGCCGAAGACCTGAGGCAACTCAGCCCGTTCGCCACGGCGGACAGGCGGAAGCGCCTCACCACGGGCCTCAACGTAGCGGGTTGCTGTCGGCGCCTTGCGGCCTTAAGAACGCTTGGAACGCCGGCAAGGAGAGATACCCGTGGACAATAAGATGAACATCGACATTGGCATCGACGCGCACAAGCGCGGCGAGATCGCGGGTGGCCTCTCGCGCGTACTCGCGGATACGTACACGCTCTACCTCAAGACGCACAATTTCCACTGGAACGTCACCGGTCCCATGTTTCAGACCCTGCACCTGATGTTCGAGACGCAGTACAACGAGCTCGCGCTGGCCGTTGACCTGGTCGCCGAGCGCATTCGCGCACTCGGCTTCCCCGCGCCCGGGACGTACAAGCAGTTCATCGAGCTCTCCGCGATCAAGGAAGACGACGGAGTGCCGCAGGCGCATGACATGATCCGGCGCCTGGTGGAGGCTCACGAGACCGTGGCACGCACCTCGCGGGAGATCTTCAAGGCTGCCGAGGCGGCGAGCGATCAGCCAACGTGCGATTTACTCACGCAGCGCATGCAAGTGCACGAGAAGACCGCGTGGATGCTGCGCAGCCTGCTCGAGTAGCCGAGTAGAGCCACGCGCTCGGATAGGGAGCGTCCCTCCGCTCGGAGTGCACTTCGTGGAACGGGAGGCTGCAGCCAATGGCACCATCACTCAGGAACGCGTCTTCGCACCGATTCGCAAAGGTCTTGTTCGCCGTGGGCGCCAGCTATGGCCTCGTTCATTGTGGAGGTGGGCTGGATGGCAGCGAGGTCGGTGGTGGCTCGAAGGCCGGCGCTTCCAACACCGGCGGGACGCTGCTGATCGACGTCACTCCTGGCACGGCCGGAGGAGCGGATAATGCGCCAGACGGCCCCTGTGAGGGGCTCGAATGCCAGCAGACGAGCTGCACGTTGGGCAACTGCCAGGTGCCTGCTTGCGCGGCGGGTCAAACAACGACGGTGAGCGGGACCGTGTTCGACCCTGCCGGAAAGCTGCCGCTCTACAACGTCGTCGTCTACGTTCCGAACGGTCCAGTGCCGCCGATCACCACCGGCGCATCCTGCGATCGCTGCGACGCGAGCGTTGCCAACCCCGTCGTGGCAACGCTGACGGATACCCATGGTGCCTTCCGGCTAGTGGACGTGCCGGTCGGCAGCGACATTCCGCTGGTGATTCAGGTCGGCAAGTGGCGTCGTCAGATCAGCATCCCAGCCGTGACGGGCTGCATGGACACGCCGCTCATGGACACGAATCTCACGCGGCTGCCCCGCAACCGCAAGGAGGGTGATATTCCGCGCATCGCCATTGCCACCGGTGGTGCGGACTCCATGGAGTGCCTGCCACGGCGCCTGGGCATCGACGACGCGGAGTTCACCACGGAAGCGGGCGAGGGCCGCATCCACCTGTTTAGCGGCGCGGACAGCGGCAGCGGCAACGACGCCAGCTACGCCACCAAGGCATTTGCGAGCACACTGAACGCCGGCGCAACCCTCACGCGCGCGACACAGCTTTGGGGCAATGCCGACAGCCTCAGCGCTTACGACATCGTCATCCTTTCTTGTGAAGGTGCGACCAACGAACAAGAAAAACCGATGTCGGCTCGGAAGGCTTTGTACGACTACGCTTCACTGGGCGGCCGAGTCTTTGCGTCGCATTGGCACCGCATTTGGTTCTCGGATGGTCCAGACCCCGTGCCTGACGTCGGATCCTGGGCGGATCGAGCTGATCCGCAAGACCCCGCAACGGGCGTCATCAACATGTCGTTCCCAAAGGGGGCGGACTTCGCGGACTGGCTCGTCAACGTGCAGGCCTCGACTATCGAAGGCGAGCTGACGATCAACGTAGCTCGCGACAACCTGTACGAGGTCAACACGACGTACGCCACCCAGTGGATCACGCTGCCCGAGAACGAAGCGTGCGTTCCGGGCTGCCAGGCCAACGACGACCTAAACAGGGCCGAGCGCCAAGCCTGCGTCCAGAATTGCAACGAGTTTCCCAGTGCGGTCGAGTACATTTCGTTCAATACCCCGTTGACCGTACCGGAAGCCCAGAAGTGCGGCCGCGTGGTGTTTACGGACCTTCACGTTTCAGCCACGGGTGCCGAGGCAGACAAGGACGGCGCGCGCTTCCCGCAAGGCTGCGAGATGCGCGACCTTTCGGATCAGGAGAAGGCCGTGGCATTCATGCTGTTCGATTTGTCGTCGTGCATCCAGGACGACCAAGAGGATCCGCAGCCGCCGAAGGTTTTCTAGGACCGCGTCAAGGTGGTCTTGCGGGCGGGCCCGTTAGAGCTGATAAGCCTCGCCGCCCATGCTGATCTTTCACCCGGCCTCGCGCCCTTCCACCGAATGCGCGGAATTGAACGCGTGTCAGGTCCTGGCCGAGCAATCAGCCTGGATCGACTTGAGTACGCCCACGGCAGAAGAAGAGCTCGCGGTCGAGAGCGCGCTGGGTGTCGACGTGCCCACCAAAGACGAGATGCAGGACATCGCCACGTCGAGCCGCCTGTATCAAGAGGGCAGGGCGCTGTTCATGACCGCTACGATCCTGATCAGTTCCGACACCAGCCATCCGCGGGCGTCGGCGGTGACGTTCATCTTGACGCCCGAGCGATTGATCACGGTGCGTTACGCGGAACCGCTGGCATTTCTGAATTTTCGCAGGCGTCGTGACGCGAACCCTCTCGAGTTTGCCACGGGGACGCGCGTGTTCGAGGGCTTGCTCAATGCCGTCGTCGAGCGCATCGCGGACATTCTGGAAAGCGTGGGCGCCGGGCTCGAAGGCATGTCGTTGGAAGTCTTCGCGCCGCGCGCGAGTGCCACCCAGCGACACGCGCGGGAGTACAGCGAGATCCTGACCCGCCTCGGCCGCTTCAGCGACCTCGCCTCCAAGACCCGCGAGAGCCTGCTCAGCCTGGCCCGGCTGTGTTGGTTCTATCAAGAAGTTGACAAGTCCGCGCTAGTTTCGCGCGAGGACCAGCCGCGCCTAGATGCGCACATGACGACCGTCAGCCGGGACGTTGCCGCGCTCAGTGACCACGCGACTTTCTTATCCGGAAAGGTCGCGTTCTTACTCGACGCCACGCTCGGGCTCATCAACGTGGAGCAGAACGCCATCATCAAGATTGTTTCGGTCGCAGCGGTGGTCTTCTTGCCACCCACGCTGGTCGCTAGCATCTATGGAATGAACTTTCAGCACATGCCGGAGCTAGCCTGGCCACTCGGCTATCCCCTCGCCATTCTCATGATGATCATCTCAGCCGTATTGCCGTTCTACTTGTTCAAGCGGAAGGGCTGGCTCTGAGCGGGCTCCTCACGTACGGGATTTTCGCGCAACGTCGCCGCGGCGTTTCGCTATGTACGGGGGCGTTTCAGCACGCAAAGACTGCGCCGAACAAAGGCTTCCGGCGTGCCCGCGCCCTCTTACTGCCTGAGATGTCTCGCAACCGCTATTTGAGCAAAACGGAACGATAGTTGCACCCAACGGCGCCGTCTGCTGGCGCGAAGGAGTGCCGGAGGATTCGGAAGAAACCAAGCGCTGAGATGAGCCACAGCGGATGTTCTGCCCACTTCGTCCCGCTCCTGCGTGAAAGCGCGCGGTCGCTCGCCGCGCTGCTCCGATGCGAGACGAGTGGTCCCGATGACTTAGGCAAATCC
This sequence comes from Myxococcales bacterium, assembly GCA_043752365.1. Classification (GTDB taxonomy): domain Bacteria; phylum Myxococcota_A; class Polyangia; order Polyangiales; family Polyangiaceae; genus PMG-095. The sequence continues at coordinate 5,412 of JAYUYU010000559.1, forward strand.
CACTCCTTTTCGCCATCAGACGTTTTTGGGTGACGTTGCCTCAGTGCGGGGCACCGCAACTCGAAGTGGCGTAAGTACTGGAGAGCTGAGAAAATGCGACGTTTCGTGACTTCGCGCGAGTGGACCGAAGTGGACACGAAGGGATAGAGGGGACACCGGCGGCGCGCGCGCTGGTGAAGCGCGGCGCATTGGCGGCTGATGGAACGGCCCTCCCCACTCTCACGGGCTACTCGCGAACATTCTCCTATATCGCAACTGGCCGCGGTTTATTAGCTAAGCAGGCGTGAACGCAAAGCACTGGCCTGGGCGACGCAGGGGGCAAAAGTGACACTCGAGTCACTCGATCTCGCGATCGGCATGATTGTCGTATACCTGCTAGTCAGCACGCTGTGCTCCGCGGTGCGCGAAGGCATCGAGGCCATACTGAAGACGCGGGCCGCCTACTTGGAGTGCGCGATCCGCGAGCTGCTCGACGACAAGGACGGTAGGGGACTCACCGAGAGCTTGTTCGAACATCCACAGCTGTCGGGGCTCTTTCTCGGGAAGTATCAGCCGAAGCCGCGGAAGAAGAAGCTGTGGGTTCTCGCGAACGGCCGGGGCCTGCCTTCTTACGTGCCGGCCAGCAGCTTCGCCAAGGCGCTGCTGGACATGGCCGCGCGGGGCGCGACCACTAGCAATCCTACAGGCCAGTGGAGCGGCGCGGCCATGACGGTGGAGTCGCTGCGCGCTCGCCTCATCGCTCCGAAGAGCCCCATCAGCCCGCACGTGCGCCGGGTGCTGCTGCACGCGCTCGACACCGCCCGCGGTGATCTAGAGCAGGTCAAAAGAAACTTGGAAGATTGGTTCAACAACTCGATGGATCGCGCCTCGGGTTGGTACAAGCGATCCACGCAGTGGGTGGTGTTCGTCATCGCTATCGCGGTCACGGTGGTGGGAAACGTGGATAGCATTGGCATTGCGAAGCACCTTTATCGCGACGAAGCGGCGCGGAACGCGGCGGTCGTTAGTGCGCAGACCGTCGTCCGCAACCCCAAGGCGCCCACCCAAAACGAGGCGCGCGAGGTGCTCGGGCAGCTCGAGCTGCCCATCGGGTGGGACCTTCACAATCTGCCGAAAGGCTCAGAGTGGTTCAACCGCGTACTGGGCTTGTTGCTGACTGCGTTCGCGGCAACGCTAGGCGCGCCGTTTTGGTTTGACGTGCTCAACAAGGTCGTGGTCATCCGTTCGACCGTCAAGCCGCGCGAAGAGAGCCCAGCCTTGCCCGCCGTCCCGCCGTCCCCAGCGGTGGCGAATGTGGCGGTCGCTGCTGCCGTTGCCGCCCAAGACGAGCTCGACTGCTGCGGCGGTGCGCTGGCGGACCCGACCGAAGACGAACAGCTGCCGGCAGCGAGCGGGGGGGTAAAGACGTGAGCTTCTCGTTGATTTGGCTGCCGGACGTGCTGCTCGAAGCCGGTTTGAAGGTCGCGCTCACCGACGCGTGGGAGATGCGCGGTCACGGCGACGTTGGCACTATCCGCGGCGTTCTGTGTCACCACACGGCAGGTCCACGCGCCGGCAACATGCCTTCGCTCAACACCCTATTGAAGGGACGACCCGGTTTGGATGGGCCGCTCGCCCAGCTCGGGCTCGGGCGCGACGGTACATTTTACGTCGTGGCGGCTGGGCTCGCGTACCACGCAGGCAAAGGCTCGTGGCAAGGCGTGACCACGGGCAATACCAGTTTCATCGGCATCGAGGCGGAGAACACGGGGATCGACAACGATCAACCATGGCCGGACGTGCAGATGGACGCGTACCGCCGCGGGGTAGCAGCGTTGCTCGGCCACCTTGGCCTACCCGCTACGGCCTGCGCGGGTCACAAGGAGTTCGCGCTGCCGAGGGGGCGCAAGATCGACCCGAGTTTCGACATGAGCGCGTTCCGTGCCGGCGTCGCGGCCATCCTGGGCGGCGTCGCGGCCAAGCCGGTGCTGATCCCAGCGAGCGAGCCGGCAACTCCCGGCAAGACGCCGCGCGCCACGCTGCGGCGCGGGGCCATTGGCCCACTGGTGTCGACCCTGCAGAAGCTCCTCGTCGTGAAGGTCGACGGGCACTTTGGCGGCATCACGGAAGCGCGCGTGCGTGCGGTCCAGCGTGAGTTCGAACTGGTCCCCGACGGCATCGTGGGTCCCAAAACCTGGCACGATCTCGACGTGCGCGCGCTACGCGGCGGATAGCGTCGACGGTTGCCCAGCGTAGAGGTGAAATAATCACTACGCGCCGCGGCGGCCAAACGCTGCTACGCCGAAGGCGCTCAAGCTCGTGGGAGAGCTTCGGCGAAGGACACTGCTTGCTGAATCGCTACAGAGGTTTCGCGAAATGCCTGTTCGTGTTGTGTCTCACGGGGTGCGGTCAGGTCGTCAAGATCAAGGTGCCGCAACCGGGCTCGAATCCGTCGGATCCGAACGTGAATGGAACCTACGTTTGCACGCCTTCAGACAAGACGTCGTTCGAATGTAAAAGCGGGGTCGCCTACTCCGCTTACGATCGCGAGATCGACGTCGGCAAGCAGTGCAAGTACGGCGTCGCCAACGTGTATGTCGCGACGAACGGTCATGGTGGCGTGACCGAGATTCAATACGCCTGCGCCCTGGCTCCTGTCACGGGTTTTCCGACCAGACCCAGCCTGCCAGCCGAGGGCCCCTAATGCCTCCCAACCACCCCGCGCTCACCACTCACCTCGGCGAAAAATGGCGTGACATCCACTTCGCCAACGACGAAGTGCGCTGCACCCGCTACGAGGTGACGCCACAGGCGGGCACGCTCGAAGGGCGGCTGGCCCAGGTCGGCGGCGCCGTGCGAGCGGTCGTAGCAGACGCCTTCGCCACTGGGCAGCCGCTGCGGGTGCCGGGGGGGCGCTGGTCGCTGTCGACGATTGGCAAACCGCAGGGCTCGATGCTCGACCTGGGTAACTATCGCAGCATCGGGGCGGTCATGCCCGACTGGCTTACGCCCGAGTACTCGACGTTTTCCGCGCAAGCCGGCGTTTCGGCGACACTAGTCGCAGCCGGCATGACCATCAACGTCGTGCACCGCGAGCTTGCCAAGGTCGGGCGCGCGCTCAAGACATCGGGCGCGAGCGACGGGCAGACTTTCGCGGGTGCGATCGCAACTGGTACCCACGGTGCCGATCTCAAAGTTGGCGCACTGCACGACACTGTGCTGGCCGTCCACGTGGTGGTGTCACCGACGCGCTCAGTGCTGATTCAGCCGGCGGCCGGTGCGCTGAACAGTACAGCCGCTTCGACGCTCGCCAGCTGGTTTGGCATGTCGTGCGAGCTGTTGAACGACGACCAGCTGTTCCGCGCCGTCAAAGTGCACCTGGGCTCGCTAGGAGTGGTGCTCAACGTGGTCGTCGAGACCGTACCGCTCTACTACCTCGACCGAGAACGAACCGCGCATCGCGACGGAGCTAGCTGGCGCGGCGTGCTGGCCAGCCGCAACCCAAAGAAGGCGAATGGTCTGCACAGCGCCGACCCCGACTACCTGCAATTCATCGTCAACCCGTACGTTCCGTCTCCCGACACGGATCCGCGCGCATGGATGATCTCGATGTGCAAGGTGCCATACACCGGTCAGGCTGGCGTCATCACCACGCCCACCGAATCCAGCCTCAAGTCCGATTTGGCCGACTTTCTGCCCGCGCTCGTCACCTTTTACCAACAGAACATCGAGCTGCCCGGCAATCCGGTACTTCGATCGGTCACCTCTTCACAGCTTAAAGAACTCTATGGCACGAACGCCAGCTCCGTGTCGGCCTTGCCTGGTGCCATGTTTGGACCGCCAGATTTTCTCGGTATCGACTTCAACCCGGTGCGCGGCGCAAGCGCAGAGTACGTGTTCGATGCCACGCAAGCCCGCCTGGGCGTCGAAACCATCCTCAACACGCTTGCGTCTCAAGTCGTGACCCAACACCAGTACTTGGGTGGCATCGGTATCCGCTTCGTCAAAGGTTCCAACGGCTGGCTTGCGCCCAATGCCAAACCCATGAACTGCTTCATGGAACTGCAAAGCCTGCACACCACTGAGCTGCCGGCCATTCACTCTGCGATCGGCGCCGCTCTGATCCAGGCCGGTGTCCCCTATTGTGGGCACTGGGGTCAGTGGTTCATGAATACGCCGCAGGTCGCCGAACGTTGGTGGGGAGCCAACGCCGTCGAGTCGTGGAAGGCAGCGCGGGCCGACCTGCTCCCGACGGCAGCGGCCCAAGAGATCTTCGCTAGCCCGATTCTGACCGGCGCCGGCCTCGGCTAGCCGCAGCTCAACGCGCGTGTCGGGGAGACGGTGCCGGAGATCGGTGCCGCCGATGCAATGACCATTCACGAACGCCGCGCGCACGAGTAGCACTGCCCGAGCGTGACTCGATTGAATGAAACACAACGCCAGGAAGCGGTCGCCTTCGACAGTCGGCAAGCGCTCGATGTGTTGGGCGACGTTCGCACGGTTCTCGGAGTCCCAGGCGCGACGAACTCGTACGACGGGATGCTGGTGGAAGCCATTGCGGAGCTGCAGGCACAGCAGGGGTTGAAAATCGATGGGAAGATTGGGCCACGCACCCGCGAGCTCTTGAGTCGAAAGCTGCCCGAAGTGGACGCTTCGATGCTGTGGCCGCCGTCAGACGCCGACGACGCGCAAAAGAACCTACACTACCGCAGCATCTGCGAACGGCTTGGGGAGACGGTACCTACCAACCGCCCTCTGCTTCTGGCCTACAGAGGCGTCGCGCTCCGGGCGTTCACAACACACCCCGTCGTGAGTCACCCGGAGTACGACGACGGGTTCATCCTATTGCAGATCGTGGGTGGCGCCCCGCGCGTGAAAGAATTTGCCGGGGCGACGCATCCATATCAGCGCAACACGGGCGCGGCGCCCGACACCAATCTGGACGGCACTCCGGACGTGGGTACGATTCGTCCCGGCCGCTACCTTCTCGAGCGGCTCCCAAGCGACGCGGACCACCCCAAGCTCTGGGTCAAGCGCACGCCCAAGGACGCGCGAATACCCACGTGGCGCGACACGAACCAGGACGGCACGATTTCAGCGAAAGAATCCGAAGTGTCGGAAGGCAAGACGTCCGGGCCCCAGGCCGCGCCAGGGGTCGGCGACTTCTCGACAGAAGTACTGCTACATCCAGGCTTCACCGCGAAGCAGACTAACGGGCGCCCCTACAGCTCGATTGGTTGCCAGACAGCCCGGCTCGAGGACGTGCGAGACGTCGCTGACTGCGTGAGCTTGGACTATCTGCTGATCGACGGCCGGCGGGCGGCGCTCAAAGTGGCCGCACAGGGCTCAGCCTAGATCCCTCCCGGTCAAACGATGCCGACGGCGAAGGCATCCAGGAGCAAGGCCGAGTTCCTACGCCGGGCGCCGCGCGCCACGCAGCGTGACGCCAGCGGGCGTTCTAGCCGGGCTTTCCGGCGGGCAGAAGGGCTGTCCTGGCGGCATTGCTGCCGGCGAGCCCGCCAGCTCAACCATGAACAGCAAGGGCCGCTTCCGGAAAGTCCCGGAGATTGAAGGTTACGATGGCCTGCGCACCGGCCCGCACGGCCGCCGCCAGCACGTGCCGGTCGTCAGGATCAGGCAAAGTCAGGCCTGCGATCAGGGGCTCGTAGCCCTCGACCATGCAGTCGGCCACGGCTTTCGTCATCAGCTCTCGCGTCCGCACGAGCGCCTGTGGCTTCAGCTCAGGCCGTTGTTCTAGAATCGAGCGGAAACACTCGTCGAGGATCTCGGTCGTCCACCGGGCACGGACGACGCCGGCCTGGGCGACTCGAACGAGCAGGTCTCGTAGCGGAGCCGGGTACAGAACGCAGGCATCGTAGATGACGACGAACGCCATCGGTCAATAGCCAAGCCCGTGCTTCTGCGCTTCGGCTGCCAGCTCGTCGGCCACCTCTCTGCGGTGAGCTGAGTCGCGTTCCTTGTAAGCGAGCAGGTCGGCCACCATGACCCTTCGGTGGGTGCCGACAACGCGATGTGGGATCTTGCCGTCGTCCAGCAAGCCGACCAAGAATGGACGAGACACGTTCAAGAGGTCTGCCGCCTGTTGCGTGGTCAATTCGGCGTGCACCGGTACGATCGAGACGGCGTTGCCGTTGGCCATCTGCGCCAGGATGTCGAGGAACAGCTCGAACGCCTCCGTCGGCACCGTCACCGTGATCTGCTCCTTGGCGCCCTCCGGCTGCACGCGGATGGTGCGAGGCGACTTTCGTCGGAGAAGCCCAGACAGGGCACGAACGGCAGCCTGGGCCTGCTCAGCGTCTTTCGGGCTGGGGATCTTCAGGGCTGTAGCGGTCATGAAGGGATCGTAACCTCAAACGCAATAAACGCAACAACCGAAGCAGTCGAACCGACTTTGTCTTGAAAGCGCGGTGTCGAGCCGTTGCACGAGCACCGAATCGTCCCAGCGCTTGGCCTGCGTCGGAGCAAGGGCAGGCTCCCTCCCCCTATGGAGGGAACAGAGGGGCAAGCGTGATCGTGAACCCGAACGTCGTCTCGAAGACGTGGATCACGTTCTCGTCGTCGATCCTAAGTTTCAAGGTGACGGAGTTGGGAACCGGCGCC
>JAYUYU010000560.1:0-11940 GCA_043752365.1 Myxococcales bacterium
GATTCAGTAGTCACCCAGGACCAGCGCAATCTGCGCCTGGTGCCAGTTACCTGCGAGGAAACCCCATGAGACCCGAAGCCCCCGAGATTGAACTGCCGAGCCCGAGCCAGGCGCCCCCGAAACCCTGGCGCGAAATCGACGAGCTGAAGATGGTTGCCGACACCATCCCACGTGAAACCCACCCCAGCCGGATTCGGCCGTTGGACGACAACGTGCTGCTGTATCTAAAACCCCGTCCGAGCCGGATGGCCGGAGGCCTGCTCACGTTGCCCCAGAATCGCTCCGGCAGGTCCAACGGGGCCAGGGAGGCTATCGTGCTCGCAACGGGCCCAGGGTGGCGCCTGCGCGGCGGACGGGGCCCTCTGGTGCCGACCGAGGTGCAGTCGGGGCAATGCGTGGTGGTCGACTCCAAGGCCGGACAGGATTGGGCCTTCGATGTAGGTAAGCCTCGCACCAACCCGAACGGGTGCACGTGGGAGACCTTCCCGGTGCCGACCGAGCACGAGCGGGTGGGCGGCGAGTACCGGATGGTCCGGGCGGATGAGATTCTGTTCGAGCTGACGGACCAGCGGCCGGAGGATGAGGCGCTAGAACTGGACTACGGCGACGGGGGACGGCGGTGAGCAAACGCAAGGCAGGCGGGAGGATTAAGAAAAAGCTCCCGGAGTCACTGGCGGGCAAATGTAAGCGCCTGACTGGCGCATGCGCAGCCCTGGTGCGCGAGCGGAGCCGTCTCCTGGACGAAATGTTCGAAATACGTGAAGCGCTTGGCAGCGAAAACGCCCTCAACGCGATTGCGTTGCTGAAAGAGCGCCACGCTACGATTCTTCTGCACGCTGGCGCTGAGCGGGTGCGGATGTCTCGCGAGCTTAATCTGGCGCTTGGTGGGGTCAATTCGTGGCCAGACATGCTGCAGCGCGTGGCTACGTTGGCAGCAGCGACGGGCGAGTCGGGGCGGCGGTGAAGGCGCGCTTATTCGTGTTGGAGTTCTTCAACGCGGAGAGCGGCTGGTCGTGGTTCTGGGGCTATCCGACCCTGGCCGAGGCTCAGGCTGACCGAAAGAAATACGCCGCTGAGAGCGTGGGAGGCCACCCGCGGCGCGCCCGCGTTACGCAGTGGGCGAGAGTGGGCGCGTGACAGCGACCCGCAACCCCGGCACCGCGCCCATCTTCCGGGCCTTCTCGGAGCTGTCCAGCTTGCCGCCGGCAGAGCGCCGCGAGGCGCTCATGCTCCGGCTCGAGCACGTGTGGACCGAGGCGCAAGGCAAGAGCTACACGAACAAGCACGGCGACGAGATACCGAACCCGGACGGCACCCTGCAGCTCAAGGTAATCCAGGCCGTCGCCGTGCTGCAGGGTATGACCGGGCCGGGCGCGGATGCCGAGGCGTCGGGGCTTGAGCGCATGTCCGACGCGGAGCTAGTGCGCGAAGCCACCAAGCGCTTGCCGCCGCACGAGGTGGCGGCGCTAGCAGACCAGCTGATTGCGATGCGCGAGCAGCAAAACGAAAAGCGCGTGATACTGACCACAGGAGAAACCGATGAACGACCAGAAGCAACAGACCCCGAAGAAGCTGAAGCCGACCGCGGTAGTTTTCCGCAGTCCAGTGCCGGGTGGGCCAGAGAGCGCGAATGAAGACATCGAACGCCAGGACGGCGGATGGCTGTTCACCGACCCGGAGACGCAGGTGCGCATGTGGGTGCCGGATAGCAATGTCACCGTGGTGAAGCTGGCCTAAGCAACCCGCTTGAAGTGCCGCGTGCGCTTCTTGCTCCGGTCCTGCGCCGCCTTGCGGTCGCGTTGCCGCTGGGCCTCCCACCATTCGGGAGTGCCCGGCTTCGGCGGCTCTTTGACGGGGTTGTAACCGCTCCTAAGTGCGCGAACACAATAGAGAAAGGCATCCGCGGCGTGATTAGCGAACCGCGTTGAGTCCTCCTCGGTCCGGTCCGGCAGCCACTGCAGGATGGACATCTCGTCCAGCAGCTCTCGGCACTCCCAAGGGTCAATCTTGATGGTTCCGCTACGTAGCTCGCCGGCCACGATTTCTTGGAAGCCTCGCTTCTTCGACTTCTCAGCGGCCTCGCACGGAATGCCGTAGCGCTCGCGCATCTCTTGCGCGTAGCCGCGACCTAGCCCGCCCTCGTCGATGACCACGCGCAACCCCGGCGTCGCCTGCCGGTAGCGCTCGACCTCGGCAGCGATGCGGGAGGGAATCCAGTTCTCATGCTTGGCGGCATGCGTGATCCAAACGTGAGCGCCGCCCGGCACGATGCAGCCGAGCACGAACGCCGTGGCCGAGCTTGAGCCAAGGTCGACGCCGAGCACCCAGACAAGGCCGTCGGTTGGTAGCTCGCCCGTGCCGATTGCGTTCTTGCTGCCCTCGTACGGGTAGACCAGCGCGCTCGGGTCGTAGACCCAGGTTCCGCACCACTCCCGCACGTAGACCGGCGCATCCTCGGTCAGGCCGTACTGCTTCAGGTACGACGCAAGCTCCGCCTTCGCGTCCTGGATGTGCGGGTTGTCGTGAATGGTCCAGTGGTGGGTGGGCCACTGCGTGCCGCCCTCGCCCGTCGTGATTTCGTAGAACAGGCCGGCCGGGATGGGTCCGGGCGTGCCGGTCACGCAAAGGTCCCCGTGCTTGTCCAGCAACGCCGGCTCGAGCGCCCCGAGGATGAGTTTTCGGAGCACGTCGTCAGCAAACTCCTGCGCTTCATCCACAGCCGCTCGCCGGAACCCCTTGCCGGCACCGCGGAACTTGCCGACCTCGCTCTGGTCCTTGCAGCCGGCCAGCCAAAGCATGTGCCGCCCTGGCAGCGCCAGCATCAGCTGCCCGTCGCGCTCGGAGAATGGCAGCGATAGGCCGGTCCGGGCTCGCAGCTCTTGCACGGCCGGCTCCAGGATGCGCCGCGCGTCGCCCTTGGTCCGGGCGATGAACACGCTCAGGCCGCCCGGGTCGGAGAGGGCGCCCACTATGAACCAGACCAGCAGGCCGAAGCTCTTACCGGCGCGGCGGGAGCAGAGCGCGGCTTTGCGCCGGCTCCCGGCTGCCACGAAAGCCCGCTGTTTCGGGTGGCACAAGGCCAGCAGCAGGTCGACGGTTGTGCCAGCCCCGCCGCTGGATTGAGCCAGTCGGCGACGGATTTCGGCGTGAATTAGCGCTGGGTCCATCAGTCAGCGCTTGACTTGTGTGCCACGCCTCATTGTGCCACAGTGTGCCAAGTTGGAACAGGCGGCCGACTCCAGTAGCGACGATAGTGTGCGCAAGCGCCTGTCGGAAAAGCGCTGGCAGCGCGCGTCGAAAGACGAGGTAGGCCGGGCCGTTGTCGAGCTTTGCGACGCGCTCGAAAACGAGCAGAAGAGCCGCAAAACTCGCTGCCTGGACGCCCTCTCCCGCTACGAGATGCGCAAGATTAGCGGGCTGACGGCCGGGGCGTACAGCAACACCGGCAGCCTGAACGTGGGCGATGGCGACACGGCTGTGCCACTTCGCTGGGCCACGGAGCGCAGCCTGGCCAACACGGCCCAGGCCAAGATTGCCGGCCGGCAGCGGCCCAAGTCGCAGTTCGTCACCTCCGACGCTGACTGGGAAACCAAGCGCAAGGCGCAAAAGATTGACCGTTGCGTTGAGGCCGCGTGCCTCCGACCCCAAGGCGCCTACGCTGACTTTTGGGAGGTGGCGCAGCGGGTTTTTCTTGACAGCTGCATTTTCCCAGCCGCGTGCGCGATGAAGTTCACGGCGGACACGGAGAACGAGCGCCCGTGCATTGACCGCATTCTGCCCTGGCAGATTTTCGTTGACCCGTTGGAGGCGCAGAACGGCAACCCGCTCTCGCTGTTTCACGTCTACCCGTACGACCGCGACTCCCTCGCCGCGCAGTACCCCGAGTTCGAAGAAGAAATCTTTCGCGCCACCGAATACCAGGACGAGCTAACGCGCAACGTCGCCGGCACGTCGCGCGTCGCTGACCAAATCAAGGTGCGCGAGGCCTGGCGTCTGCCCATCTCGAAGTCAATCCCCGGGCGGCACGTCGTCGCAATTGACGGCTCCGGCAAAGGCAGCTCAGGCGGCATCGTGCTGCTCGACGAGCCCTGGGAGCGCCGCGACTTCCCGTTCATCTTCCTGCGCTGGGCGTGGGAGGTGTTGGGCTTCGGAGCGGTGTCGCTCATCGAAGAAGTGATGCCGATTTGCGACGAGGTGAACACGGCGATTGCTCGCACGCAGAGCGTCGTCCGGCGCACGTCGCAGAGCGTTTGCATCTACGAGGAGGGCAGCGTCCGCGACGAGGACCTGCTGACCAACGAGGACGGCATCAACATCCGCATCACGCCGGGTGCGCAGCAGCCCAACTGGATTTCCCCGCCTCCGCTCAATGCTCAGGTGCTGGAGTGGATTCAGATGCAGGACCGAAAGTCCTACGAAATCAGCGGCATCAGCCAGATGTCGGCGACGAGCCGCAAAGAGCAAGGCGTCACGGCCGGCGTTGCCATGCGCACGCTCGCCGACATGGAGACCGAGCGATTCGCCATCGTGTTCAAGAAATACGAGACCGCATGCGCGGTCGAAGCGGCGCGGCAAATCGTCGCCTGCAATGACGAAATCGGCGAAGCCAACCCCGGCTACTCGCTCAGCTGGCGCGGCGAGTCGGCGCTCCGCAAGTACAAGTGGAACGATGTCAAGCTCCCCGAGGAGAGCTACGACGTTTACCCGGTCAGCGGCTTGAAGAACACGCCGACCGACCGCTTGCAGCTCGCGCAAGAGCTGAACGCCAGCGGCAAGCTTTCCGACGACGCGCTGCTGCGTGTGATCGAGTATCTCGACGCTAAGCAAGAGGTCGACAAGGCCGGCAAGCAACGTCAGCTTATCGAGCGCTACATCGACGAATGGCTCGACGCGACGCCCGAGTCGCAGGCCGACGGCTCGTTCCGCTTCAAGGCTCCGATTCCCTGGATGCCCTCGCTGGAAGACGCGATGGTGCAAGTCGCTGAAGCGTACCTGGAGGCGCAGCTCGACGGCGTCCCGACGTTCAACGAGCAGTTCTTCCTGACCTTCATGCAGCAGCTGGATGCGGAGATGACCAAGAAGGGTCTCCGTGCCGCGCAAATCGCCCAGGGCATCGACCCGGGCTCAATGGACGCGATGGCGCCGCCGCCCGGTATGCCCACCCAGCCGGGTGTCGGCGCCTCGCCCTTACCTGGCCCGGGTGGGCCTCCAATGGGAGGGCCGCCAGTGATGGCTGCCGCTTGAACAATGGCCGCAACCGCTGAAGTCGCCGCAACGAATGCCGCAGTCGAGCAGAGCGCGCCCGTCGCCGCTCCCTCGAAGCCCAAACTTGCGTCCGCCCCGAAGCCCGAGGGCGACGACAAGGTCGAGCCCAAGGCGGAGGCCAAGCCCAAGGCTGAGCGCGCCGCGCCGGTCCCTGAGGCTACGCGCCAGTCGAACGTCGAGAGGTTCGCCCGCGCCATGAACGCCGACGCCGAGAAAGACGGCGTAGCGGTCGACGCGCCCCCCGACGAGCGCCGCGCCAAGCCCGGACCCAGGCCTGGCAGCAAGCGCGAGAAGCCCGAAGCCCCCAAGCCTGCTCCTCCAAAAGCTCTCGTCATCGACGACACTGAGGCAGCCGACGCCGCGCCAGACGCGGTCGACGCCGACGCTGAGCCCGACGAGGACGCGGACAGCGGCAAGGCCGAGCCGCGCGCCGCGCACCAGCTCAAGACCAAGGCCCGCCTCCGCCACGGCGACGTAGACAAGGCCATCAAGATTGCCTTCGGTGACCTGCGCCCCGAGGAATTCGACAGCGTCAAAGAGGCGCTAGCGAAGAAGCTCGGCGTAGGCTCGAAGCAGTGGGCCGACTTCCGTCGCTATCAGGCTTCCGAAACGGCCAAGTCGCGCCAGCTCGAGCAGAACGCCACGCAGCTGAGCCAGCGCCTACGGAGCGACTTTCAGCCGCTTATCGACGCGCGCAAGGCCTTCGAGGCGAAGGACTACCCGTCCGCGTTTCGGCTCGCGTTCAACGAGGACATCAACGACTTTTCGCGCAAGGCTATCCACCAGAAGCTTTCGCAGGACCCGGAAAAAACCCGCCTGACCCAGGAGCTTTCCGAGCTTCGCAACGAGGTCAAGGCGCTGAAGGACGGCGGCCCGCCCCGCTCGCAGGTCACGCCCGAGCAAGCGCAGTCAAGCGCGCTGCAGCGTGAGGGCGACCGGACCCACCAGGCGCTCACCACGCAGAGCGACGACCCCGAGATTGCACACTACGCCAAGAAGGCGAACTTTGTGCGCCGGGTCGTCGAGATCCGCGGCGAGCACTACGACCCGCAGAGCAAAACGACGATTTCGCTTCGTGACGCGGCCGAGATGGCCCGTGACGAGGTGCGCGAGCGACTGAACGAATGGCGCTACGACAACGCTTCCGGAGAAGCTGCGCCGCACTCCGAGTCACCCGGCCTGGCAGGGAATCAGCCAGTGAGGACGAGCGGCCTGCGCGCTCGAAGCCCGAACCCCTCACTCGCCGCCCAGGCCGGAGGCTCTACGCGCAGCCTATCGCGAGAGGAACGCATCAAAGCGTACTCTCTCCGCATGGGATAACGCCGCAGAGCTGAAGGTGAGCGCGGCAGGGAAAATCCCATGCCTTCCTCACTGACTCAATTCGACGCATTTCTCAAAGAAGACTACACCAAAGACAAAATCAACGACCTCTCGAAGAAGGACCGGCCGCTATTCGGTCGCGTCACTCGCGAGGAGGACCACAGCGGCGACGTTTACGTCCATCCGCTCATCATCAGCAACGGTCAGGGCTTCGGCGCAACTGTAGCCAAGGCGCAAGCCGGCGCGCAGCAAGCCAGCGGCGGCAACACCACGGGCCGCAAGTGGCTGGTGACGTGGGGCGACTACACCGGCTCAATCGAAATCGGCGACAAGGTCATCCGCGCGAGCCGCAACAACGCGGGCGCGTTCCTGCGCAACCAGGCGACGGAAATCGACGGGCTCTATCAGGGCTTCGGCGACACGATGTCGACCTACCTGTACAGCAACGGCGGCCAGTCGGTTACCCCGGCGGGCTTCACCATTGCCTCCGGCGTTTGCACGCTGGTGAACGCTGACGACATCGTCAACATCGAGGTCGGCCAAATCCTGGTGCCTTCCGCCAACGATGGCTCGGCAGCGGCGCATATCCTCATCGCAAGCGCCGCGGTCGGTTACGTCGTCGCAGTCAACCGAAACACGGGCGTTTTCACCGTGTCGGCGACTTCGGGCGGCGCAGCCGGCACGCCCACCAACTGGACCGGCACAATGTTCGCGTTCCGCGACGGCGACTTCGGCGGGACCGGCGCAAGCCGCATCTTGCTGGGTCTCGGTGCCTGGATTCCGAGTTCGGACCCCACGTCCACCACGTTCGAGGGCCTCGACCGCACCCTGGACATCGCTCGTATGTCCGGCGTTCGGCTGACCTCGGCGGAGGTATCCAACCTCTCGCTCGAGCAGCGCATCAAGAAGCTGGTCACGCGCATGCGCGGCCGCAACTTCGGCCCGGGCCCCACCGAGCTGTACCTCAACCCCGAGAAGTGGCAGACGCTGGCGGATTCGCTGGAGTCGCGCGGCACTCGGGACATCGGCCACGATGCGGTCTTCAACTACGACAGCATCAAGCTGGCCGTAGCTGGCAAGCGCGTCGAAATCTTCGCGGACCCGTTCTGCCCGTTCGCGACCTGCTTCGCTCTGCACATGCCGAGCATCAAGCTCGCGGCGCTGGACAAGATTCCGTTCGTCCTCAACGGCGACGGCTTGGATATGCTCCGCAAAACCACCAGCAACGACTACGAGCATCGCATCCAGGCGTATCCCGCCTTCTGCGTCCCTGCTCCGGGTTATTGCGGCCGCACGGCGGTTTGAGGAGGAATCAGCATGACTGCAATTGCAGGAGATATCCCCGCTTACCCGCTGTCTTCGGCGAAGCGGAGCCGGGTCATTGTCGGCGCTGAGCAAATCATCGGTGCCGCTGGCGCCGTGGGCGCGCTCACCGCCGACGACTCGGGGCTGACCATCGCCAAGAACGCAGGTGCCGGGACTTACGACATCGCCTTTCCGAAGGCGATTGCGGCAAAGCTCATGTGCCAAGTCGTTTCCCCGGCCGGCACCGTCAAAATCGTCAACACCGTATCCATCAGCGCATCCGCCGGCACGGCCCAGATCGTAACGAGCGCCCCCGGTGGCGTCGCGACGAACCCGGCCAGCGCTGACGTGATTCACATCCTGCTGTGGCTCGACCAGCGGAGCGATAGCTGATGGCGATGCCGCGCGAACCCGCTGGCGAGGACTTCGCTGTCCTCGCTGTCGGCAAACCGAAGGGGGGCGCCGGTCGCCCTCCGCGCGGCGGCATGTCCGACATGGACGAAGCCGAGTCGATGATGATGCCTGACGAGGACGAGGGCGGCGACTTGCCTCCCGGATTCGAGTCGGCGGCAATGGAAGCCTTCCCGGACATGGACCCGGCGGGCTACCCGGCGCTCAAGCGTCTCATCGCGCTCTGCATGGACTCGCCCGAGTACTGAAGGGGACCGAAGGATGGCGCGAGCTAGAAGCCTAACCGAGCTGATTGCCGATATCCGCAGCCTTGCGGACATCGAAAGCGCCACCCTTCGGCACACTGACGTGCGCATCACGCGCGAGATTAACCAGAGCATCCAGCGCTTCCGTGAGTGGGCAACCGAGGAGGGCTTCGGACTCTACCTCACGCCGTACACGGTCAACCTGGGCATCGGCGCAACGTCGCCCTATGCATGGCGGGAGGTCGACCTGTCTGCGCTCAGCCCGACGATGGCTCACGTGCAGGCCGTCGAGTGCACCGTGCGCGGACAGATTTACGACCTCGACAAGATTCCTTTCGAGAGCCGCAACGGGTACCTGCAGCAAAAGGCCATGCCGGCCGCGTGGATTCAGTACGGCGCGAAGCTGGGCATCCTGCCGCCGCCCGAGGCCGCCTACTCGATCACCGTTTGGTACCTGCCTGTCTTCACCGACCTCGTTGCCGGCGCTGACGCGTTCGACGGCGTAGCGGGCTGGGAAGAGTGGCTTCGCTGGAACTGCCTCATCACCCTGCTGACGCGCGACCAGTTCCCGCAACTCATTGACAACGCAGTAGCGCGAACGGCGCAACTGGCCGGAGAAATCAAGGCGAAGCTGCGTGGCGACAGGCCGAGCGTAACGCGCCGCCGTGACGTGCGAAACGCGCGCGTATTCCCGCGAGGTGTCCTTTGAGCGCGAACGCGCCCGCCGCGCCCAACCTCCCGACGCTTTCGAGTTCGGCTGAAGGTTCGCGCCTATCTAACGAGCTGCGTCGATTCATTGACTTGCTTCTGCGTGCTGGCCTTTTCCTGACGCGGAACAACCCGGGCAGGGTCCTCGTGCCGGCGGCCGGCTACCCGCCTTCGCTGTCATGGGACTGCGTCAACCGCATCGTGTTGACCGCCGACGGCGTGGTCCACCTGCCGCGCGTCGCCCCGCGCTACGTCGGCGTGCCGCTGTACCTGATGAAACTCACGCCTACCGGCATCCTCACGCTGCGTCCGACCGGGCTCGGGCTCGACCGGCAGACCGCATGCAAAATCAACTCGTTCACTGATGAGGCCATCAGCAGCGCGCGCCTCTACGTGCTGATGAACGATGGTCTTCACTGGTTCATGAGCAACTGAATGGCGCAAACCAAGACGCTCCCCGTCCCGGTCGTCAATGGCATGCGCCAAGATGTTTCCGCGCGCATGTCTCCGCCCGGCACCATCGTCGACGCGGAGAACGTGCGATTTCAGATACCGGGCGAGGTCCACTCTCGCCCCGGCACGGTTGGCATCGACGTGTCGGACAGCAACGGCGTTGCGTACTCGTCGCTCGTCAACGACAAGGGCCCGGACTTCCTTACCGCGGTTCCCGGCGGCTTCGTCTTCGGCTCTGCTGGCTATGGCTGGCGCTACGACTACGGCAAGGGCGCGCTGCACATCGCCGGCTCGTACTCGAACGCGGTCCCACAAGGCCGCTTCGCTGTCATGGCGTCCGAGCAGTCACCCTACACGCTCGGCAATCATGCGCCATGGCCGACAAGCGTCGCGGTGGGCGGCGGCTATGTCGCCATTTGCTGGTCGACGGGCAACGGGCAACAGGGAATCAGCGCGAGCGGCAACGGTGACGCCTTTAAGATTCAGGTGTTCACGGAGGGCGGGACGCTTGTCACAACCATCACCAACAGCAACTACCAGGCGGCCTGGGTTCTGTATGACCCTACCACCGGCATCAGCGGCGATTTTGTCATCGTCGCGCAGCAGGACGCGAGCGGCACGCCTACGAGCGTCGACGTCGCCAAAATCTTTCTTGACGCTACCTCGGCGACGCTTGGCGCGTTCACCAACGTCGCAACGTTGACCGGTACCACCGCCTGTTGGGCGGCTTGCCAATGGGGAAGCAGTAACGGCTGGGCGCTCGTGCACCAGAGCGGCGCAACTACTGCCACCATCACCAAGCTCACGGGGACAACGGTCAGCGCCACGCAGACCTTTGCAACGACCGGCGCGACCTCTCCGCTGAGTGTCTATTGCGACGCCACCAACCTCTACGCCGGCTTCGTCAATGTAGGCGCCAACAGCGCCGCCCTGGCCCGCGTTTACAACTCCGCGCTCGCGCTGTCCAGCGGCGGCAGCATCACCCTCTACACCGACACGGCCGGCGCTGTCCTGTCGCTGACGCCGCCACTGTTCGGCCCAAGTGCCACGGCCGGGTCCGCGTTCGTGGTCATCGGCCGAGCTATCAGTATCGCTGGCTCCGGCACGGCTAGCACTTGGATTGTCGCCTCGACCTTGACGGCGGCCGGGGTGCACACGACCCCCAATAGCCCCGTCTACGGGATGTTCCCCGTCGGCGCCCCGTTCAACAACGGCATGGTTTGGTGCCGCTACCGCACGCCCAACGCTACGAGCCTCGGCAACAGCTACGTGCGTAACTGTCTGCTGGATTTCCAGACAGCGCGCACATCGGCATCAAATGCCTACTGGCGCTACCGCGTGCCGCGCGTCGCGCTGACGGGTGACCCTTTCGCGGACCCGGCGCCGGGTGACTACCGCTCAGGCGTCGCGTTCCTGCACCTGTCGACGCCGCAACGGCTGACGAGCGGCAACTGGCTCGCCGGCATGCCGCGTCTTGTTCGCTCCGAGGAGCTTTCGGCCGCGAACACGTCTTGGGGGCTCGCCGTGGCCGAATGGCTGGAGTTCTCAACCGAGGCGCGCCGGGTCGCGAAACACGTCGGCGGCGGGGAATGCATGGTGCCGGGCGCAGTCACCATGGTCGGCTCGGGCGGCGGCGGCTCGTTTAACTACAACACGCCCAGCTCCGAGCCCAGCGTCCAGGACCAATCCGTCGGCGTCGACCAGGGGTTCTACTTCGAGCCCAGCGTCGACGTGGGCGCGCAGTCTAACACTGCAGCGGGCGAGCTGACGGCGACGGGCAGCTACTACTACCGCCGCGTGATTGAGTGGATTGACGGGCAGGGGCGCAGGCATCGGTCACGCGCCAGCCGAGCGGTGCTCATCGGCCCGCTAGGCGCCGGCAACGACACGGTTACGTTTACCGCTGGCGACGGCTTCGCCTGGCTCCGAGAGGGCAGCGTTAGCGTGCCAAGCGCTGTAGTGGCCCACTACTACCGCACCACTAACGGCGGCTCGACGTTCTACCGTGCGACGCCGCCGCAAGGCGCGCCAGTCGCCGGGGCAGGCGCGACGTTCATCGACATCATCAGCGACGCCAAGCTGCGAACGCGCGAAATCCTCTACACCGATGGCGGCGTGCTCGACAACGAGAGCCCGCCCAGCTGCCGGCTGATTTCGCTGGGCGAAGACCGCGTCTGGGTTGCTGGTCTCTGGGACAAGCGCGTAGCCAAGAGCAGCAAAATCATCGTGCCGG
>JAYUYU010000561.1:0-11924 GCA_043752365.1 Myxococcales bacterium
GCGCTACCGGCCGATTTGCCTGCGCGCGTGGGTGAGCTTGCGCGGACGTGGATTGGCAACGAGACCGATCCGGAGCGGCGCGCCAAACGCGTCGAAGCCGCGTTGCGCAAGGGCTACCGTTACGACCTCGAGTCACCCTCGGGCGCGACCAAGAATCCGCTCGACGACTTCCTGTTCGTCTCCAAGCGCGGGCACTGCGAGTTCTATTCGACGGCTATGGCCGTCATGCTGCGGACCCAGGGTGTGCCGACGCGTAACGTCAATGGTTTCATCGGCGGTACTTTCAATCGGTTTGGGCGCTACTACGCGGTTCGGCAAGGCGACGCGCACTCGTGGGTGGAGGCGTACGTCGAGGGTAAGGGCTTCGTGCGCTTCGATCCGACTCCGCCCGCCGACGCCGCCCCGCAAAGCGAAATTACCGGCGTCCTGGCGTTCGTTCGCGACATGGTCGAGGCGGCGGCCCAGCGCTGGGATCACAACGTGGTGGGCTACGACATGCGTCAACAGGTCAGCCTGCTGCGCGCAGCGCGCGACCGCTACGTCCAGCTCAAGGCGAAGAGCCGCGTGGCCTCGACCATGCTGGCCTCGCCGCAGCGCGCATTTTTCAGCTTAGCCGGCCTGCTTTTGGTGGTGGCCGGTGGCGTGTATTGGTTCCGTCGGCGCGGCAAACCTCGGCCAAAGCCCACGCCCCCGAGCGAGGTCGAAGCGCGCCAACGCGAAACAGCCGAGCTTTACCGGGTGTTGGACGCCGCGCTGGCGCTCCGCGGTGCGCCGCGTCCCAGTGGGACTCCACCGCTCACCCATGCCCGGGCGCTTTTGGCGTTGGGCCACCCCGTCGCCGAGCCCGTGGTGCAGCTGACCGAGCGTTATCTGCGCGCTCGCTTCGGGCACGAGAGCTTTTCTTTAGACGAACGCCGCGAGTTCCTGCGCCAAGTGCGCGACCTAGCGCGCCCGCCCCGCGAGCCGCGCGCCGCTTGAGCCGAGGCGGACACGCGGACGGGTGTCCGCACGACTGTCCGGACCGGACCCTCAGCCGCGGGCTTTGAGCACGACGCGCGCGGCGCCAAGCTCACGCGATTGCGAGGCGCCATACCAGGCGCTGGCGCTGGGGCGGGCCTCAGCGCCGTCGAACTCCAAGTCGGCTTCGCCTTGCTCGATCCACGCTACGATGATTTGAGAGGCGTCGACCGATTCGCCGACGCGCAACACGTCGACGGCGACGCCGCGCGACAAGTCTTCCGCTGTAACTGCACGCTGCGCCGAAGCGAGCGGCTTGTGACGGGAACCAGGCAGATTGCCCCCCTCCACGCTCTCGCGGGCATAAGACTGCACGACCAAGCGGTATCGGCCGCCGGCCACGCCGAACGCGGCCTTGTCAGCCGAAACCTCGGCGCGCACCCGGTCGAGGTGACCCAGGCCGATGGTAGTTGCCGCCAAAAGGGCCATCCACGAAGCACCGACTGCAGCCGAGGAAGCCACGACGGTGGCCGCGCGGCTCACTCGCCCGAGGGCTTTTTTGCGGTCTTTGGTGTCTGACAATTGGGTTCCTCTCTGGCTACGTACCAAGCGTTAAGCAGGTTTCATGCCAGCCGCAGAATTTGGCCCACTGCGCGACTTGGGGTCGTTTCGACCGTCCAGGATCGCGACTTTGAGGTCGCAGCCCACCCAGAAGCCAGGTCACATGGACCCCAGTTCCGGGCGGCACGCCCCCAAGGGCGTTGGTGCGCGCGGTGACTTAACGAAACTAATTCAGTTAGTTACGATCTTCTCAGCCCAAGACAGCGCTGCTCGGCAGTCCAGGTCAGTTGCGACCGCGGGTGCGCGGCGATTAAACGGACCCAATGTTACGGCGAGGTCGCTCCCCCGGCGTACCAGGGCAAGCGGGCCCTGGGTGTGCCTGGCCCGACACACTTTGTCGCCAAGGCGCTGAGCCGCTGCCAAAGAGTCGGGAGCCGCCTTTTCCGGGTGGTTCCGCTCCGTTAGGGGCGCTGAGCGAGCAAATGCAACGAAGGCGCGCACAGCCGCTGCCGGTGAATCGAAGCGGAGGTGCCAGGCGATGGCCCAGTGCTGGCGGGCTTCGTCTCCGAAGACCGCTAGGCGATCCCCACCCCAATCGGACGCAGCTTCGGCAGCGGTGCGGGCTGGCAGCCACTCTTCGAAGAGCAGCCGCAACGTTTGCTCGCCCATGACGTCGTGGAAGCGCTCGAGAAGGTTGGGGGCGTGCGCTGGTCCAGCTGGCAGCGTCACGACCAGGGGCTGCTCGTTCGCTAGGAATTTTTCGGGGTGTAACAACTGCTCGGTGCTGGTCGGAAGCGCGCGCCACGCCTCGTCCACCGCTGCGAACCCGCCGCGCCGGCGCAGGTAGTTGGTGAACGCCAAGCCGTCCACGTAGGGCGCTAGCAGCGACCGAACCAGCACTGGCGGAGCCGTCAACGCCGCGCTGCCCAGCACCGTTTGAGCGCGCATGAGGCCATCGGGCAGCTCCAGCGCGGTTACGCCCCTCGGCTTGAGCATGGCGTCGAGCATGGCGCTCGTTGCGTCGCCCTCGGCTAGCGCGTGGACCGCCGCCTGGCGGTCACCCTGATCTGGCTGCCACTCGGTCAGGTGTGAGAGGTCGTAGTGCTGGTCCTGCAGCGCGTGGACGAGCTCGTGCCAAAGCGTAACGTCTGCTTCTTCGCCGGCCAGGTCTCCCCCGACGAAGAAGGTCTTCTGCTTGGGGTCGTAGAAGCCAAGCAGCTGCGACGACATCAGCCCGATCACACTGTCGCGGTAGTCGAAGTCCGCGTCGACGGTGCCAAACCCATACAAAAGTGCTTCGGTCGCCTGCAGCAGGTCTTTTGGAATGTCCTGGTCCAGCTGCGCGCTGATGTAGCTTTGGATTTCGGCGCGCCCTATCAGACGACCCCGCACCGCCGCCTTGGCCGGCAGGTTTCGAATTTCGGCGACGTACGCCAAGGCGCTTTGCAGTTTGTCCTGCAGCGCACGCTCTTTGGGGCTGAGCCGAGCCGCTTGAGACGGCTCGGGCGTGGCTGGGGCCGGGTTGAAAACCGGGGCGGTGCTTGCGGAGCCAGGCGGCGCCGCTGGCGCGCAGCTGACGCTCAACAACGCGGCGCCGAAGCCTGCAAGACGCCTCATTCGACGGCTTGGCGCAGCTTCTGAATGGCTCCGCCCCGATCCTTCTGCCCAAAAATCGAGCTACCGGCGACGAGCACGTCGGCCCCGGCCTCGGTCACCAAGCGGGCGTTGTCGGGGCCGATGCCCCCGTCGACTTCCAAGTCGATGCTTCGGCCGCTTTTGTCGATCATTTGCCTGAGAGCGCGGAGCTTGGGTAGCACCAGGGGCAGAAAGCTTTGTCCGCCAAAGCCCGGGTTGACGCTCATCACCAGAATCAGATCCAGGTCGTCCAACACGTAGCGGATGGTGTCTTCCGGTGTATGGGGATTTAACACCACGCCGGCGCGTTTACCGAGCGCGCGGATGGCCTGGAGGGTGCGTTGCAGGTGGGGCGAGGCCTCGACGTGGACGCTGATGATGTCCGCGCCAGCATTGGCGAATTCGGCCAAGTAGCGCTCTGGCTCCACGATCATCAGGTGACAGTCGACCACCGCCTTCGTCGCCGCGCGGACGGCTTTGACCACTGGCGGCCCCAGCGTAATGTTAGGTACGAAGCGGCCGTCCATGACGTCGACATGGATGTACTCGGCGCCGAGCGTTTCCACTTGGTGAACCTCTTCGGCCAGCCGTCCAAGGTCAGCGCTCAAAATCGAGGGGGCAAGCTTCACTCGTTTCATAACAGTGGATGTTTTACGCCACTTCCCAGCCTGAGTCGAAAATCACATGTTACGCTGGAAGCTTCACTTGGAGCCGCCGGCTAGAGTCCCATGATTACGCGCCCCCTCGGTAAGCAAGACTACGATCACATCGTTCAGATTATCGATCGCTGGTGGGGCGGGCCGACGACCGCGCTTGCCCATCCGATCTTCTTCTATGAGCTCGGCGCCATGGCGCGTGTCGTCGAGCACGATGGCATCCTGGTCGGCTTCCTGTTGGGGTTCGTCGCTCCTGGCCCACCGAAGACGGGCTACGTGCACCTGGTCGGCATTCACCCGGACTACCGCCGACGCGGCGTCGGCAAGGTGCTGTATCAAACCTTCGAAGAAGATTCGCGCGTTGCCGGCTGCACACGGCTCAAGGCCATCACCACGACGGGCAACGAAGGCTCAATCGCGTTCCACCGTGCGACGGGCTGGAGTGTTTCGAATATCGAGGACTACGCAGGTCCTGCGCGCCCGCGCGTCGTTTTCCACAAGAGCCTTTGAACTCCGACAGCGCAACCGTCACGGCCGCGAGGCAGGGCAGGGAAACGCTAGCGATAGCCTTGTTGTCGCTGCAAACAGCTAAGGTTCCACAGCCTAGCGTCGAGCGCGCGGTGGAGGCGACGGCTGCGGCGTCCAGCGCGCTCTACGGCGCCGAGGCCTCGTCACCAACCGAGGAAGCCGCCGCCAGCTTCATTCACGGCGCCGTCGATGCCCTGCAAAGGGCGATGGCCGAAGTCAGCGCCGCGCGCGTCGGGTGCCCTGAGCTCGAAGTCGCCGCGACTTCCATCGCGCGCACGTTGGCCCTGCTGTATCCGGTGCTGCAGCACTCGATGCGCCAACGCCGTGGGCGTCTGCCGGCTGGTGGGCTCTCGGACTCCGACGCGCGTGAGCTGCGCACGATGGCGGCGTTCCCGCCCGCGCCCACCCCCAGCGGTCGCCAGCGTCGCCCCTCGGACTTCGAAGGTAGCGAGCGCCGCGCGCGCACCAAGCAGCGCGTTTTCATCGAGGTCGAGATCGGCCTCACGTCGGCGTCACACATTTATACTGGGCTCTCGCTCGACGTCTCGACAGGAGGCGTGTTCGTTGCAACCTACGAGCCTGCGCCAGTCGGTACCGCGGTCTCACTCTATTTCGTCTTGCCCGACGGGCATGTCGTCAACGCCGAAGGCGTGGTGCGCTGGACACGCAGCGCCACGGAGGATGCGTTGCCGGGCGTTGGCGTCGCGTTCACCCACGTTTCAGCTGAGTCCTTGGCGCACATTGCCGCCTTTTGTGCCAGCCGTCCTCCGCTCTACTTCGACGACTGAGGGCTTCCGTAGTAATGGTAGGCGGTGATGAGTAGTGACGCACACAGCCCGATCGGCCCGGCAGAGCTTCGAGAGATCGGGCTTTTCGGTGCCCTCAGCGATGATGTGCTCGAGTACCTGGCGACCTTGCTGACGGTCGAGGCACCGCCCGCCGGCGCGACCCTTTTTCGAGAAGGCGAGGACGCCAACGCCATGTTCGTCGTCATCAGCGGCGAGGTCGAGGTGCTGAAGAAGAGCAAGCGCGCGGTCGAGGCGCGAGTCGCCGTGCTGGGTCCCGGCGACTGGTTCGGCGAAATGAGCATTGTCGACATTCAGCCGCGCTCCGCCACCGTGCGGGCGCTTGCTCCCAGTCGACTGCTGCGCGTCAGCTCCGCGGACCTGGACGCCCTGTACCGCCACGATTTGCGCAGTTATGCCATCATCATTTTGAACCTGGCACGCGAGCTGAGCCGCCGCTTGCGAGTGGCCGATGGCATTTTGGCCGACCTGATTTCGAACGTCATGGACCAGTACTTGAGTCGTCCCGCCGCCGGCTGACCGGCGACTTCGGCCCTTACAAACCCTGCTCGCCGCCAGCACCGGCCGAGTCGCTGCCGCCGCCAGCACCGCCTGAATCGCCGTCGCCACCGGCACCTCCGCTGCCTGGCACGTGCGCCGCGCCGCCCGCGGCGGGCGTCCCGCCATCCGAGGCGGGGAGCCCGCCGCCTGTCGAGGTGCTGCCTGCGTTTGGGTTGCCCGTGCTGCCGCCGAGCGTTCCTCCGCTGCTGGAGGCGCCAGCCCCGTTGGCGCTACTGCCACCCATCGATCCGGGCGCACTGGGCACGTGGTTTTCACTACCGGGCAGCGGAGGTTGCGGGTTGATTCCGCACGAGGGCAGGGTCGCCAGAACGACGAGCAGCAACCCAAGGCAAAATCGGCACAGACGCATTCGCTTCATTTCTAGCACGATGCGAGCCAAGCCATGTGCCGCCCAATCAGGCCCCAGGTAGCCTAATCCAGCCGTATTCTCAGGTTTGGTGGATTAGGCGATTTGGCACAACTTGGCACACGGTCGGATCGACGGATCCGAACCCGAGTCCGGTCAACTCGGGCGGCTTAGCCGTGGGCGCCCGCTACGGCGGGGCCTTGGCCCGCTGCGCCAGCCTGAACCTGCCCGCCCTCACCGCCCGCGTTGCTCGATGAATCGCCGCCTGCGCTCGCGTCCGCGCCCGCTTCGCCCTTGCCCGGACCCATTGGGATCTCCCCCGATCCTGACCTTCCACCCTCAGAAAGATTCAGCGAGCCGCCCGTGGCGGAGCTGTTGCCGCCCGTGGCGGAACCGCTGGTGTTCCCGGAGCTGTTCTCGGAGCTGGGCAGGTCGGGTTGCGGATTGAGGCTGCAAGCAAACGCCAACGAACCGGCGAAGACCCAAAGCAGGCGGCGCATGCTTCCCGTCACGGCCCGAAGCTTAGCAAGTTCCCTGCCAAGGCGCACCACGCAGCCAGCAGGAGCTTAGCTCTGGCCGCGATGGCTGCGGGCACGAGCCAGCATGGCCAGCGCCGCGTGCGTGTCCGGAGGGGAGCGGCGGAGACCGGTGGCGACCTTGCTCAGCTCTTTGCTGAGGACTTCCGCAGCGCGCGCGACTTCGTCCGCGTTGGTCTCGAAGATGTCGCTCCACATTGACTCGAGGCCGCCGGCGCCCCGCGTGGCGCGCTCGAAGGCGGGCCCCATGGCGACGCGGGCGTGTTGGTCTTCGGCCAAGGTCAACAGCGAGCTGGCGAGCAGCTGCGGCAAATGGCTCGTTACGGCGACGGCTCGATCGTGCGCTTCGGGGCTGAGCTCGACCAGGTGAGCGCCCGTCAGCGCGACCATGTCGGCTACGGTTTGGCGAGCCGCGGGCTCGGCTTGGCCCGGACAGATAATCCAGGTCCGGCCCTCGAACAGATCACCGCGGGCGTTCTCGATGCCGCCGTCGGGCAGGCCGGCCATGGGGTGCCCGGGTACGAAGCGCGCACCGCGCGGGGTTTCGGCGGCGGCGTTGGCGATTTCACGTTTGGTGGAGCCGCAATCGGTCACGACCGCGGAGTGGGTGAGGCTCCAGGGCAAAAGGCGCACGATGGTGCTGACCGGTACGGCCAGCACCGTGAGGTCCGAGCGCTCGAGCGCGGCCTTCAGCGATTCGGTTTCCTCGAGCGGTAGGTGCTCGTCGGCGGCGTCTTTGGCTTCGGCCCGGGCCAGCACGGGCGCGCGATCGATGGCAGTGACGTGAACGGCGCCGTTGCGACGTAGCGCGAGCGAAAGCGATCCCCCAATCAAGCCGAAGCCGACGATTGAGATTCGCTTCATCCGCGAATGGCCTGGCCGATGCCGCGCAGCTTTTCGGCCAGCGCTACGGCATCCTTCCAGCTGAGGGTGGCGGGAACGCGCGGCACCTCGCCGGTAGGACCAATCCAGGTGCGCAGAATAACGCCGTCTGCCCCGGCCGCAATGGCGGCGCACGCGACCGATTCCACGTAACGCGCGCGCTGCGCGATGGTGGGCACGTCGACCACGATGGGCAAGTGGGTGCGCTGCTTGGCCCGGGCAATCGCCGCAATTTCGAGCGTGCGCGCGCCGTTCGGGTACTCGCCCCCGGCCTCCAGCAAAACGATGCTGCTATCGCCGCGGGTCAGCTCACGCTCGGCCGCGCCTATCCATGCGTTGGCGCCCCAACTGGGGCCGCGCTCCACGAAATGAACGGCGAAGCGCTGGTCCGAAGGCTGAGGGTGGACGGAGAGACAAACCAAGGCGCCAATCGTGTCGACCGCTCGCGGGGAACGCGTGACCGCGGCGTCGAAGGGGCGGCCCGCACGCACCTCGTAGGCCAGGTCCTTGGAGGCGGGTGGCTGCTCGTTCGCGCCGTCGCCGTCCATGGACAGCGCGTCGGTGCCGGCCGAGCTGCCCGGCGCGGATGGTCCGACGGCCTCGATGGCGATCCACGGGCGGTCGCCGCCGATGCTGCCCCACGGGCCTTCAATGACCGTGGACTGTTGGCGGAAGCGGCGCGAGGCCAACCTGAATTGCTCGCTCACGCGAACGACCTGAGAAACGCCCGGAAACTCGCTAACAACCGAGACGTCGTTGCCAGATAGGTCGCCCACCACGCCAAGAATAGTGGTCGAGCTACCGCTGGAGCGGTGCACGTCGAAGCCCGCGGTCACCAGAAACGAAATCACGCTCTCCACGGCCTGGTCGCTCGCGTCCGGCTCCATCACCACAATCATGGGAGCGCGAACGTATCAGATTGCAGCCGCGGGCGGGCTCCGTGTTATCTTTTGGCTTCTTACGGCCGGTCGGGCCGGCGTCTGCCATGCAATCCCAACCCTCCGGAGATCCGCTGCTCGGCACGACCGTGGCGGGACGCTACAAGGTCATCAAGCTGCTCGGGGAAGGCGGCATGGGCCAGGTCTACCTGGCCGAGCACACCGCCATCGAGAAGCGCATCGCGCTCAAGGTGCTGCGCGCCGAGTACGCTCACAAGGGCGAAATAGTCACCCGCTTTCAGCAAGAGGCGATCAGCGCCTCGCGCATCAAGCACCCCAACGTGCTCGACGTGTTCGACTTTGGTCAGCTCGAAAACGGCTGCTTCTACCTGGCTATGGAGTTCCTGGAGGGGAACGACCTGGCCGATGAGCTGCAGCGCGCGCGGGTGTTGACCGCGCCGCGCGCCCTGCCCATCGCGATGCAAATTTGCCGAGCGCTCTCGGTCGCGCACTCCAAGGGCGTCGTGCATCGCGACATGAAGCCGGAGAACGTGTTTTTGCAGCGCACCGGCGACGGCGAAGAGATCGTCAAAATCGTCGATTTTGGCATCGCGCAGCTGAAGCCCAGCAACGAAGAGGCCGCGGCGGCGTCCACGCACCGCCGCCTGACCCGAACCGGCATGATCTTCGGGACGCCCGAGTACATGGCGCCCGAGCAAGCGAGCGGCAAGCACGCTGATTTGCGCTGCGACGTCTACGCCGTCGGCATCATTTTGTTCGAGCTCTTCACGGGCTCCGTGCCGTTCACGGGAGAGACGTTCCTGGGCGTGCTGACCAAGCACTTGAACGAGATGCCGCCGTCCATGCGCGCGGTGTACCCGGACTTGCAGCTCTCGCCCGAGCTCGAAGGGGTCGTGGCGCGCGCGCTCGCCAAAGACCCGCTGCAGCGCTACCAAACCATGAACGAGCTAGCGGCGGCGCTGGCAGGCACGCCGGAGGGCCAATACGCTGGTATTCGTGGCCCTTACAGCCAAGTGGGGGCGGATGGTCGCGGCTCCATGCTGCCCGCCGGCGCGTCCCCGAACCCAACGGCGCAGCAGTTCGTCGCCAACCCCAGCGGGCCCCTTCAGGGCGGCGGCTCCGGTCCGGAGCTGACGGGCGCAGCGCGCGCCGCTGTCACGATGCCGCGCCAAGACACGGGCGTGGAAGCGCGCGCCGAGACCCAGTTGGGCGGCGAAGCCGCGACACGCCCGCCGACCAAGTCGGGCAGCGGCGGTGGCGCGGTGGTGCTGGCGTTGCTGGGGGTGTTGGTCGTGGGTGGCGGCGCCGCGGCGTTTTTCATGCGCGGTAACGACTCCACGCCGATCGAGCCCTCAGCCCAAGCCAAGCCGCCGTCCCCGCCGGCGGCAACCCCCGTCGCGCCCGAGCCGCCGCCCGCCGTCCCGCCAAATCCTGTCGTGCCGGCCGCGGCGCCCCCGCCCGCCAACGCCGTAAAGCTCGAGGTCGTGACCGATCCGCCCGGCGCTACCTTGATGAAGAACGGCTTTCAAGTTTGCGACGCCACACCCTGCGAGGTGACGGCCGGCGTGAACGAAACGCTGGAGCTTGCGGGCGAAAAGGGGCCACTGAAGGGCAAAGCCAAGGTGCTCGCTCAGAAGGACCAACGCGTCACCATCAAGCTTGCGGCGCCCGTGGCGGCCGCGCCCAAGACGCGCATGTGTGAAGTCGAGATCGACGGACTGAAAATCCTGCGTCCTTGCCCGTGAACTCGCTCGACGTCGGCATCGTGGGGGCCGGCTTCGCGGGCGCTGCCGCTGCGCTATTTTTGGCGGAGCGGGGCCATCGCGTCACCCTTTACGAGGAGGCTGAAAAGCCGCAACCCGTGGGGGCCGGCATTCTGATGCAGCCTTCGGGGCTTAGCGTGCTGGCCGACCTCGGGCTGTTGGCTGGTGCCCTGGAGCGCGGCAGCCGCGTCGACGCTTTGGTCTGCAAAACGGCCGAGGGGCGCCCGGTCCTGGACCTGTCGTACCGCGATTTGTTCGCCGATTGGTACGGCCTCGGCATGCACCGCGGCGCGCTGTTCGAACTGTTGCACGGCCAGCTTTCGCTCCGCGGAGTGACGCTCGCGACCGGCGCTTCGGTGCAAGGTTCGCGGCTGACGGCGAGTGGCATTCGGCCCGTCTATGCCGACGGCCGCGAGCCAGGCGAGCACCAGCTGCTGGTGGTGGCCGACGGCGCTCGCTCGGCGCTGCGCCGCAGCATACCCGGCGCTCGCGCTACGCCCTACCCGTGGGGCGCACTTTGGTACGTCGGGCCCGACCCGCGCGGCATTTTTTCCGGCAGCCTGCAGCAAGTTGCCCACGGTACGACGACATTGCTCGGCTTTTTGCCGTGCGGGCTCGGTCCCCGCCGTGCGGGCGAGTCGCCGCTCGTCAGCTTGTTCTGGAGCGTGCCGGTGCGCGACTTCGGTCGCAGAGATTTCGCGCTTGGCCCTTGGAAAGCGCGCGTGCTCGAGCTGGAGCCGCGCGCCGAGGAGCTGCTGGCTAAAATCGAAGATCCAGCTCAGCTGCTGCCGGCCAGCTACTTCGACGTATCGCTGCCGCGCTTTCACGGCCCACGCATGGTTTGCATTGGCGACGCCGCGCACGCCACG
The DNA here is from genome assembly GCA_043752365.1 of Myxococcales bacterium. GTDB lineage: Bacteria > Myxococcota_A > Polyangia > Polyangiales > Polyangiaceae > PMG-095. The sequence goes on from JAYUYU010000561.1 coordinate 11,000, forward strand.
AGCCCACAGCTGGGGCAGGGCACCAACTTGGCGCTAGAAGACGCGCGGGTTCTGGCCGCCTGTGTTTCCGGCTGCCGCACTCTGGCGGCAGGACTCGAGCGCTTCAGTGCCTTACGGCAGGCGCACGTGCGTTACTACCAGCGCGCTTCGTGGGCGTTGACGCCGTTTTTTCAGTCCGACGCCGAGCCACTCGCGTGGTTGCGTGACCTCGCCCTGGGGCCGCTGTGCCGCTTCCCCGCGAGCCGGCGCCTGATGCTCACCACGCTGACCGGCGTGCAGCGCAGCTTTCTAGGCGCCACCCTGCCGCTCCGGCCCATCAGGGCGCGGTTGAGCAGAAATCTGGCGTAATCGTGTTAGCGTCGCGGCCCCTCACAAGGAGCCTCGCGCATGCAACGCCGTCAGCTTTTCAGCCTCGTACTCGCCACCTGTATCGCCGTTTCAGGCTCGGCTTGTAAGGAGAAGGGCGGCGCCGGCGTCGGCTCCAAGGGCAGCGACAAAGCCGACACGGGCGAGATCGTGATCGGGCACTACGCGTCCATGACCGGCAGCACCGCTCACTTCGGGCAGGACACGGACAAGGCCGCGCGCCTGGCCGTCGAGCAGTTGAACGCGGCGGGCGGCGTAGTCGGACGCAAGTTGAAAATCGTGACCTTGGACACGCGCGGCGACGGCGCCGAAGCCGCAAACGCTGTCTCGCGCTTGATCGACGTAGAAAAGGCCAGCGCAATCTTGGGTGAAGTGGCCTCCAGCCTCTCGCTGCAGGGCGGTCCCATCGCTCAGCGCCGCAAAATCCCGATGGTTTCGCCATCTTCGACGAACCCGAAGGTGACGCAGGTCGGCAACTACGTCTTCCGCGTCTGCTTCATCGACCCTTTTCAGGGCAAGGTGATGGCTACGTTCGCACGCCAAACTTTGAAGCTCGACA
>JAYUYU010000562.1:0-4900 GCA_043752365.1 Myxococcales bacterium
TGTTCGCGCCGGTGGTGTTTGCGTATCGCAATCAACCAGCGTACCGGGAAGACACGACCACGACGCCCAAGACCTTCACCTCGCTGGGCCGCAACCCCGAGACGCGCCGCTATCAGCCGGGCGCGACCTTCAACTTGCAAGCCAGCTACACCTACTGAGCTGACCGGCGTTCCCGCTTCGCGGACGCGCCACGCGGACCCCGCGGTCCGCTCGCGCAAACGCTGAGCGCTACACGCCCTCTACTCCGACGCCCAGTCGGCCCAGGCGCCGCGCATCCAATTGCTGTCGGGCGTCGAGTCTTTGAACGCGCCGACGTAGGTGGCAGACTTGTCCCCAAAGCTGGGCGCTTTGCCCGCGATGGCGGTGGCGCCGATGGGGCTGGGCGGGTCCGTGAAGCAGCCGCAGAAGCGATCTGGCGGCTCTTCGCTCATTGTCAGCGGCGACGCTTGATCTCCGTCAGCGGCGAATAGCCGCGGGCCGCGCGCTGGGTTGTCCCAAGCACGAATGTCGCCGCCTGAAGGTTTGGGTTGCGAGGTGGCCATGCGCACCGCTCCGGCCGCGAACTGGGTGATGAAGCCGTTCAACATGACTTGTTCGGACGCCGCACGAAAGGCTGCGCCGGGGCGCCGCACGTCCATGTCGGTCGGGCCCGCCCCGCAAATGGCGAAGTTGGCTACCTTTGCGTTGGTGACCGGGGTGAAGGGCCCCGTCTCCTTCAAGCCCGTGTCGCTCTCGAAGCCGCTCGAGTCACCTTCTGTGGTGGTCGGCCATTGGCGGCCGAACAGGAACTGAAGGTTGCCCGAGTAGCCCTCGTCGGTGTCGAACATGTCGTCGTCGCAGTTGAGCGCGATCAGGTGGTCGGCGTTGACGGTGCCGCCGAAAAATTCAAAGCAATCATCGGCAGAGTTCGAGGCCTGGATGTAGCTCAGTTTGGTACCGCTGCCGATGCCAGCAAACGTGATGCCGTTAGTTTCGCTATCGATGCCGATTTGGCGGCTAGCATACTCGACCCGCACGTACGAAAGCTCACCGCTGCTCTCGGCGTTGAACTCGTCGGTGTGCCAGCCGTAACACTCGCTCTTGGTCAGTCCTTCGACCGATATGCGGTAGCCAGTCGTGGCCTTGTTGCTGCGTGCGTTGCCCATCATGATCAGACCGCCCCAGTCGCCACGCCGCCGGCTCCCAGGCGGATTGGCGCTCGTGAAGATGATCGGCGCGTTGGGCTCGCCTACGGCCACGAGCTTGCCCCCTGCCGCCGGCTTCTTGTTCCCCGAATACGTGCAGGCCGCGAAGGGATCACCCAGGTCGCCGGCGCGAATCGCCAGCACCGCCGTCGAGTTTTCACCGATGACCTTGACGCACGGGGGAATCGTCAAGGTGACGCCTGGCATCACGCGTACGGAGCCTTTCAGCGTGTAGAACGTGCCAGACTCAAGGGTCCTGTTGCTGGTGATGTCGCCCTTCAGATCGCCGCCGTCGGTCAGGTTGTCCAGGTCGCACGCCGTCTCGGGTTCTGGCAGCGGCTCACCCCACATTTCCGCGCAGTGCGGGTACAAAGTGTTCACGCCGGAACCGCCGCTGCCATTGGTGCCACCGGTGTTCACGCCGTCGGAGCCGCCCGCGCCGTCGCCGCCGACAGGCAGCTCGCTGCCTTTGCCGGCGCTGCCGGAGCCGTTGCCGGGGCTGGAGTTGCTGCCGCCGACGTTGGCCCCAATGTTGATGATGGTCACGGGGGGGTAGGTCGGCAGGTCATCGCCGCAGCCGATCGCAAGAAAGGCCAGGCAGGTGAGGCGGGGGGCGAAAAGGACGCGCATGAGGCGGACCATGCTTTACCGACGCGCGCGCTGAATAACGTTCGTGTGACGTGTTCGCCATAATTTGGTGGTGATTGGGAGCGCCTGCCGGGGCGGTGCTACAAGCCGCGGCGACGCAGTGGTCGTCGCGCCAACTCGCGCGGGCGCTCTGCTGGTGGAGTCGCCATGAAGCTCGCTCACATTTCGCCGCGTGCGGCCCTCGGGGCTCTGCTGGTCTTGCTGGGGCTGGGCAGCTGCTTTGCCGAGCCGAACGGGCAAGACCGTGCTGACGGAGGCGCGAGCTCGGGCGGCAACCAGGCCAACCCCGAGGCGGGGGCGCCCGCCACCACCGGCGGCGCCGGCGCCACCAGCTTTCCGGCTTGCTACGCGCGGCCGACGGTGCCGGACGCGGCTTGTCACCCGGTGAGGTCGATGGAGCCGTTGGTCGGGCGCGTCGTGGAAGGCGTGGCGCGCGACGAGCAGGTCTTCGTGGACGACCTGTTCAACACCTTCAAGTCCCACTGCGGCGGTTGCCACGTCAGCAACGGCCTTGGAGGGCTGCAGGTAACGCGCACTAACTTTCCACAGCTGGTGGACGCCAAGGTGCTGGCGGCCGTCGAGTCGGACGTCGAAAGCTGCAAGCTCGATGACGAGGGCCTGAAGGTCGACCCCAGCTGCAACGCCTTCATGCCGCCCCGGAACGCCTTTGGTAAGCCCTGGTCGGAGCGCCAGGCTGATCCCAGCGACGCGGTCGCGCGCTTTGCAGGGCTGCTGAAGGATTGGATAGCCGCCGGCAGTCCCCGCGATGAATTCACGCGGCCGGCGTCGGCCGTCGGCCCCGCACCCTACACGGTGGACGAAACCTTCGCCCAGAGCATCACCAACCTGGGCACCTGCGTACCCGAGGCCGAGTTGGTGGCCACTGAGTACGACGAAAGCTGCGCACTGGACGCCATGTTTACGGCGGCCGAGAAGAAAACCGAGGGCTCACCCCAAGAACGCATTGGGCTGCCCGAGCGGCTCGACCAGACCGACCTTTTTACCTTCGATTCGAAGGAGCTGGCGCGGCACGGCGTGATTGCCTACTCACCGGCGTACCCGCTGTGGTCGGACGACGCGGGCAAGCAACGCTACGTGCGCGTACCGCGCGGCTATGACGCGGAGGGCAACCAGCTATCAATCCGCTTCAACCCGGAGACCAAGCAGCTCGACATTCCGGACAATACGCGCTTTTACAAAACCTTCCTGCGCAAGGTAAAGACGCTGGACGGTAGTGAGCGCTTCCGCAAAATCGAAACCCGGTTGATCGTCGCGCGCGCCGACAATCAAGCGTTGTTCGGCACCTACCTATGGAACGCCGACGAGAGCGACGCCGTGCTGCACGTCGAGCCGCTGCGCAACGGCGAGCCGTTCGCGGATAAACTGGTGACGGTCGTGCTCGACGAGCCGCATGCAACCGACATTAAGGCGCGCTTCGACGCAGGCGAGTTCGGCAAATACGCCAACCTGACCTACCAGCTCGACAAAGAGCACGTGTTGCGGCGCTACGCCGTGCCCGGCTCGGAGCGCTGCATTCAGTGCCATCAAGGTAGCCCCAGCCAAAGCTTTGTGCTGGGGTTTACGCCACTGCAAGTCAATCACCGACCGTGCGACGCCGCCACACTGCGCAAGGACGGCCAGTGCGAGGGCGGGGTGCTCGAGGCCAACGGTGAGGACGAGCGCGGCCAGCTGCAACGCTTGATCGACTACGGGATTATCACGGGCTACGACCCTGAAAAGGACCTGATACGGCTGGAAGACGCGCAGGGTGACCGGAAGCACCGCCGCCCCCAGCGCGGTGAGGCGGAGCTCAAAGCGCAGTCCTACCTGCTCGGCAATTGCTCGCACTGCCACAACCCCAACGGCTACGCGACCACTCAAAATCCCGAGCTCGAGAAGCTGCTCGACTTTTTGCCGAGCGAGGTCGGCGGCGTCTTTCAATTTCCGCTCGAACGCTACAGCCCGCGCGTCAAACGCGGCCTGAAGGGCGACGTCGAGATTCCCTACATTACGCCATACTTGCACGACAAGAGTGGCTCCAAGCCCAAGATCGTGGCAACCGTGGGCTCCGACGGGGTAATCGAAAACCAGCCGATCCCGGCGCCGTGGCGCAGTCTGATTTACCGCAACACCGACACGCCCTTCACATATACGGACGACGACGCCATCTACCCCCACATGCCGCTCAACACGCCGGGCTACGACTGCCGGGTCGCGCGCATTCTGGGCGATTGGATGGTCAGCATCCCGGCCGTGCCAAAGAAGTATGGCGATCCCCTAAATGAAGGTGCCATGCAGGCGTTGGTCGAGGTCAAGGAGGGCGAGGCCAACTATTTGAACGCGCTTGGCCAGGCGCAGCAGCGCCTGACCGCGTTCCACGAAGGCCAGCGCGGCCAGTTCTGCCCCGACACCTCCGACATCGTCGACCTCGACGTGCTGCGCGGCAAGCAACTGATTCCGATCGACCTCTCGGTCGCGTTCGAGGCGGCAAACGCCCCCCAGGAGGGCGTCCCAGACCGAGCGCACTGGGTCGTCACCGATCTCACCGATCCGCCTCCCCCGTGGAATCCGCGGCGCGGGGATTGGGACAAGGTGCTCAAGGACGGCGGCAAGGTTCCGCCTCTGTCCGAGACCGACGCCCTTATCGACACGCGAAAGGCCGCTTGGCAGGATCAAGTAGAGGCTGTTGGTATCGGCCGCTACGCCAAAATTGACGCCGCCTTCGAAAAGTTCGCCACCACCAAGCTGCCGTTTGCCCTTTGGGAATCAAACGCCGACTGCAAATTCCCCGACTCGCGCACGCTAGGCAGCTTCAAGGGTAGTGAGCGGGCGGAATGGATGGACAAGGGCGGGTTGGCGGCTGACCGACCGGTGTTCGAAACACTGCCCGGCGGCGCCGTGTTCAACATGATCTGCGTCAACTGCCACGGCGCCGAGGCCGATTCTAGCGGGCGCCAAGCGTCGACATTGCAAGAAATGACGGGCGGTAACGGCCGAGTCGCCAACTTCCGCACCGGCTTGTTCGGTCCGTTCGGTGGGCAGGGCGCCAATGCGACTCGCATCTTTGG
>JAYUYU010000563.1:0-11916 GCA_043752365.1 Myxococcales bacterium
TACGCGCAGGCGCTGGAACGACACTACCAAGCACCGCTCGAGGACTATCGGCTTGGCTACATAAGTAGCTACGCTTCATCGCATCCTTGGGAGGACTTCGCCGAAACCTTCGCGCACTACCTACACATGCGCGACACGCTCGAGACCGCGCAACACTATGGCTTCGGTAGCACTGGCGTCGCGCCGCGAGGCCCGGGGCGAGATCCAACCGCGCTGGAGACCCTGCTCGACGACTGGCTAGGCCTGACGGTGGCCCTCAACGCCCTCAATCGCAGCATGGGGCTGCCCGACGCCTACCCGTTTGCCCTCACTCCGCTGGTGGAGGTGAAGCTGGCGTTCGTGCACGAGCTAGTTTCTTCTCATACGTCGATGCGCGCAGCGGCCTGACCCAGCGAGCCGCGCAGTCGGGTCAATGCTTGCGCTCGGCGAAGCCACGGTGCCAAAGTGCACAGATGTCGCAACTCGCCCCATCGAGTCACATTGCCACAGGTCGATTAGATAGCTGCCTGGGTTTTGGCGCTCTAACCGGCCGGCACGCGGCGTGCAGTTTATTCAGGTAAATGCCTCATAAGTTCCAGGACGTCGATGCTTCTGCCGACACGGCGCCTAAGCGGGCAGACACTCCGTCCAAGCTGGCGAACACTCGTTGGGTGGACCCGAAGAACCCCGAGGCTTTGCCGGTTAGCGACGTGCGGCCAGCTCGTACCACTGGGGGCTTGCAGCGGGGCCAGCACATCTCGGACACCTATCAAATTATCGGCGAGCTAGGCGGTGGTGGCATGGGCGTTGTGCTGGCCGCGTTCGATCAGCAACTGGGCCGCAAGGTTGCGATCAAACTGATTCACGCAGAGCTTCGTTCAGAGGATTTTCGCGCGCGGTTCACCGCCGAGGCACGCGCCATGGCCCGGGTCAGCCATCCCAACGTGGTCACGATTCACGCCTTTGGCGAACACGACGGGGCTCCCTTCATGGTGATGGAGCTCGTCGAGGGGGCAACACTCGAGACCTGGCTGGAGGCACAGCCCAAACAGCCGGACATCGACGAAGTTCTGCGCATCCTGAACCAGATTTGCCTGGGCTTGAGCGCGATTCACGCGGCCGGCACGCTGCACCGTGACATCAAGCCGAGCAATATCCTGCTCGACTCGCAACTGCGCGCGCGCGTATCCGACTTGGGCCTCGCTATCCCGTTTAGAGCCGGTTTCAGGGACAAGGAAGCCGTCGGAACGCCGGGTTACATGGCTCCAGAAATTCACTTCGACATTGCGGCCGACGGTGGCGCCACCCCGCAAAGTGACCTTTACTCGCTGGCCTGCATCGCCTTCGAGCTCTTGACGGGCGAACCGCCGTACGCCGCCGACGAGGACCTCATGCTAGCCGTGCTGCACGGCACGGCGCCGCTGCCCGTCGCGAGCGAGCGCCGTAAGAGCTTGCCGCAAGCCTTCGATCGAGTTTTGCAGGAAGCACTCGCCAAGGACCCGAAAGAGCGCACGCCCAGCGTCGAGCTCTTTCGACGCGCGCTACTCGAAGCCAGAAACGACAGCCTCGAGCCGGTGCGCATCTTGGTGGCAGAAGACGACCGCGACTTCCGCGAAATCTTGGAAATCGTTCTGCGCCAGGAGTTTCCGGGCGCCGATATCGAGTGCGTGTCCGATGGGCGTCGCGCCATCGAAGCCTTCGATCGCAAGCCCGCCTCGGTAGTGGTCATGGACCTGCAAATGCCCGAGATTGACGGCATGGGCGTGACCGCTTTGATACGCGCGCGTCCCAATGCCCAGCAGGTGCCAATCATCGTCGTTAGTGCCTCGGGGGGGCCCAAGGAGTGGGGCATGCTCGCGTCCCTGGGAGCTGACCGATTCCTGGTCAAGCCGGTGCCGTTAGACGACCTTATCAGCGCCATTCGGCGCGCCACCCGCGAGCGCTCGAGCGGTCATTCCCCGGCCAGTGTTGCGAGGTAGGCAACGAATTCACCTCACCCCCGCTCAAGGCTTGCCGAGCAGCGCGTCTAGGCTTTCGGCGCGTTGGCTCTCGCGAAACTCGATGAGGCGATAGTCCGCGAGACCGCGCGCCACGAACGGATCCTCCTTGACGACGGCTTCGACTTGCTCGCGACTCTCGCCCACGGCCAGGATGATGCCGCCGTCGCGCGGCTCCTTGCGCCCCGAGATCAAGAAGCGTCCCGCAGCGTAATGCTGCTTCAGGTACGCCATATGTGCCCGCATATTGGCGTCGATTTCGGTCAGATCGGCCTTATAGATGAGCTCGATAACGAACATGTCCGAGCAGTGTAATGCCAATAAACGCCGATCAAAGCCCCGCAAGGATTTGGCGTGCGGCAGCGCTCGACGTCAGCTCGCCGCAGGCGCGCCGGGACAGCAGTATTGCAACATTCGCAACACCAAGGGTGGGGCTTGCGACTTTCGCAACACGGCGCCAAGCTTTGGTCGCCATGGATCTCGAAGCCCTCCGGCTTTTCCTCCACCTCAGCCGCAGCCTGCATTTCGGCCGCACCAGCAAAGAGTGCCACGTCAGCCCCTCAGCCCTCTCGCGCACCATTCAGCGCCTGGAGCAGCAGTCGGGCGCGGCGCTGTTCGTACGCGACCGGCGCTCGGTAGCGCTAACGGACGAGGGCCGCCTACTGCAGGGCTTTGCGCAGGACACGCTGTCGCGCTTCGAAGCGCTAGAGCAACGCCTGAGCCGCAGGCAAGATCGCTTGCAGGGCGCCATCTCCATCTTTGCGTCCGTGACGGCCTGCCAAAGCTTCCTGCCGCCGCTGCTGTCCCAGTTTCGGCGCGCCCACCCCGACGTGCAGATTCGCTTGGAGACCGGCTACGCCATGGACGCTTTGGCCATGCTGCGCGGCGGTTCGGTCGACGTGACGGTCGCGGCGCTGCCGGACGACATTCCGCCTACCTTGGCCGCACGCGTGGTGGTGAAAATTCCGTTGGTGTTCGTGGCACCGGCCGAGACTTCGGCCGTGAGCGAGCTGTTGTCCCGTGAGGCCGTGCCGTGGGGTGAGGTTCCGATGGTGTTGCCGTCGTCGGGGCTGGCGCGCGACTACGTCGATCGCTGGTTCAGAAAGAAGCGCACTGCGCCGCGCATTTACGGTGAGGTCGCGGGCAGCGAGGCCATTCTCTCGCTGGTCAGCCTCGGCTGCGGTGTCGGCATCGTGCCGCGGCTGGTCGCCGACCAAAGCCCCCTCAAAAGCTCGCTCAGCGTGCTGGACATCGATCCCAAGCTGCAGATGTTCCGCGTCGGAGTCTGCACCGAAAAGAAGAAGCTCAAGTCGCCGGTCGTGAAAGCCTTTTGGGAGTCGATTGGACCGGGCGCCTCGTAGCCCGGGCGCCGTCAGTCGGCGCGCGGCTTGGTCAGCAGCCGGTAGACGGTCTCGGCCAACTGCTCCATCTCGAACGGCTTGCGCAACGCCGATGCGCGACCGAGCGGCTTGAGGACCTCGCTCGTCAAGTGGCGGCCGTCACCCGAGGCGATGATGATGGGCAGCTCGTTACCGCCGGCGCGCAGCTGAATCGCGACATCGAGCCCGGTCAGGCGCGGCATGGTGTGGTCGAGCAGCGCAAGCTCGTAGTCGTCATGCCGCGACAGCTCCTCGAAAAACTCTTCGGGCGACGTGACACACTTGGCAACGTAGCCGAGGCTTTCGAGCGCCAAGCGCGTCGCCAGCGCGACCGCATGTTCGTCGTCGACCACCAGCACGCGCTGACCGCGACCACGCAGCGCCGAGGACGACGGGGGAGCGCTCGAAAGCGGGGAGCGCTCGGCCGTCGCGGGCCAATAGATAGACAGCGTCGTACCGACACCCACGGCGCTGGTTAGCTCGATTCCTCCGCCATGGCTGTGCACGATGCCTTGCACGATGGACAGGCCCAAACCGGTACCCTCGCCCACGCCTTTGGTGGTGAAGAACGGCTCGAAAGCGCGCAGGCGCGCCTCGTCACCCATGCCGGCTCCGTTGTCACGCACGGTTAGCAGCAAATAGGCTCCCGCCGGAACTTCCCCGGTCGAAGTCAGCAACGGTTGCGTCAACTGACGCTCCTCGAGCCGAAACGACAGCTGACCTTGCGCGTCGGCCATGGCTTGCGAGGCGTTCGAGACCAGATTCAGCACCACTTGATGAAACTGGTTCGCGTCCACCCAAATTTCACCCGGGTTGCCAGCGATTTCGAGCTGAAGCTCCATGGTCGAAGGCACGATGGCGCGCGAGAACTTGGCCGCGTCGCGCAGCAGATCCGTCGCGGACACCAGGCGGCGCTCCGGCTCTTGCGGCCGCGTGAACGTGAGAATGCGCTTGACCAAGTCCTTCGCGCGTAGGCTTGCCTGCCGTATTTGGCAGAACGCTTCTTGTGTGCGAGCCGGGGAGAGCCCGCCATTCAAGCCCAGCTCGGCGTGCACCAAAACGGCCGTCAAAATGTTGTTGAAATCGTGGGCGATGCCGCCAGCTAGCGTGCCCACGGTCTCCATTTTTTGTGCTTGGAACAGCTGCTGCTCTAGTTGGCGCCGCTCGGCCTCGGCCCGCCGACGTTCGCTGATGTCATGCGAAATGCCGATCACCCCGGCTGGCCTGCCCTGGGCGTCGCGAAACATGGAAACGCGCGCTTCGACCCACACGCTGCTGCCGTCTTTGCGCAGGCCTTCCCATTCCTCGTCGTAGGCACGGCCGCGGCAGATGTCGTCGTAGGCGGCCTGCGCGCGCAAGCGGCGCTCTGGTGGGTAGTGCTCGAGCAACGATTTACCCAGGCGCTCTTCCGCGCTGTAGCCGTACAGCTTGCTGGCACCCTCGTTCCAATAGGTAACGATGCCTTCCATGTCCGAGCAGATGACCGCGGCCGAGACTTTGGACAATAGCTCGGCGTCGCGCAGCACGGCGTCCTCTGCCAGCTTGCGCGCCTTGTTGTCTTGCACCACGCCCAGCACCCGCCGCGGGAAACCGCTCGGGTCACGTTCCACCACCCGCCCGCCCACTTCCATCCACTTCCACGAACCGTCTGGCTGGCGCAAGCGCAGCGTGCTCAGCCAGTCGTCGCTCTGGCCGCGCAAGCAGGGCTCGAAGGCGCGCTGCGCCAGCAACAAGTCTTCGGGATGAACCAGCGCCGCCCAGCCGCTGGTGGTCATGGGCGTACCGTCGAAGCCATCGCCCAGAAATTCCGCGACGCCTCCCAAGCGCCGAATGGCTCCGGTCGGCACGTCCCAGTCCCAGAACCCAAGCCCCAGCGTGACCGCGAGCGCGAGTTGCTGCTCGAGCGTTCGCAGCTCGCCCTGCTGACCTTGCGCTTCGGCGCTGGAAGCGTCTCCGTCGTCCATCCGTTCAGCCTGCGGCGTGGAGTTTTCCACGGGCCGGGCGTATGCGGTAGCCTGCTTCGGTGCTCGAATGGCTGCTCGTCGCCATGGCGCTCGCGCTTGGGGTCCTGACGCTCGGACTCCGCGAGCGATATGCAGCGCTCCTGCTCACTTCAATGGCGGTGATGGCTGCGCTCGTGGCGGTGGTCACGACCAGCGTGCAAAAGCCCCCGCCACCCCGCCCCATCGCGGAGTCAAACCAAGGTTTCGCGACGTCGAATACCTGCCGAAGTTGTCATCCTTCGGAGTATTCGAGCTGGCATGCTAGCTACCACCGCCGCATGACCCAGGCGGCGGAGCTGTCCGCCGTGGCTGCGCCCCAGCTTCGGCAGGGCGGCCGGCTGCACCTGGAGACCACGGGCAGGACGGTGGAGCTGTTCACGCGTCAGCAGGAGCTCTGGGCTCGGCTCCCGGATCCAGGCGTGACCTCGGCAGCCCCTGGCGACGCGTACGACACCTCGTTCCGAGCTGCCCCAAGCCAGGACGTCCAGGTGCAGCTGCTGACCGGTTCGCACCACCACCAAGGGTTTTGGGTGAGCGGCGCGCGTCGCGGGGAGCTGGTGGCGCTGCCGGTCGTCTACTCCATCGACGAACAGCGCTTGCTGGCGCGGCGCGACGCCTTCTTGAACCCACCGCATGCCAGCGAGCAGACGGTGCGCTGGAACTCCAACTGCGTGCAATGCCATGCCGTGGCCGGCCAACCCGCTCACGACCAAGCGTCCGACGCTTTCGCGACGTCCGCGGCGGAGCTGGGCATTGCTTGTGAGGCCTGTCACGGCGCGGGCGCGGCGCACGTGCGCGCCATGCAGAACCCGCTCACGCGCTACGGCGCTCACGCGGAAGGGGAAAAGGCCGACCTGCACTTGGTCAACCCGCGCGAGCTGTCGAGCGAGCGCGCATCACAAGTCTGCGGGCGCTGCCACTCGTATTTCTTTCCCAAAGACGAGGCCAACTGGTGGCAGCGTGGCTTTTCCAGCAGCTACGCGCCGGGCCAAGACCTATCCCAAGCTCAGCTGCTACTCAGCCCCGAAGTGTTGGCGGCGCCGGGCTCGCCTCAACTGGGCGCCGGCGCCGACAGTCTCTTCTACCGCGATGGCACGATTCGCGTTGGTGGGCGCGAATACAACGGACTCGTGCGCTCCGCGTGCTTCGAGCGCGGGCACGCGGAGAAGAAGCTGAGTTGCTTGTCGTGCCACGCGCTGCACAGCGGCGCGCCAGACGACCAGCTGGACCCAAAAAAACTGGGAAATCGCGCATGCACGCAGTGCCATACGGAACAAGCAAGCAACGTCTCGGCGCATACTCGTCATGCCGCCGCGTCGCCCGGTAGCCTCTGTTACAACTGCCACATGCCGCACATAAGCTACGCGCTCTTGGGCGCGATTCGCTCGCATCGCGTCGACTCACCGTCGTTCGACGCCCGCACGCGCGATCGACCGAACGCGTGTAACCTGTGCCATTTGGAAAAGAGCGAAGCCTGGGCTGCAGCGCAGTCCGCAGCCTGGTACGGGCAGAAACCCAGCTTCGTGTTGGAGCGGTCGGTCAGCGCCAGCGACGCCACCACGCCCGCCGGCGCGGTGTTTGGACTTTCCGGCGACGCCGCCGTGCGTGCCATCACGGCGGCCGCGCTGGCGCGACACGAGAGTTCCGACGACGCACCCGCCTTGCGCCAGCAGCTGCTCGAGCAGCTGGCGCTCGATGACTACGCGGCCGTGCGCGCCATTGCCGAGCGCGCGCGCCGAGCCTCGCCGTCCAGCGGCTTGCCCGCGCCGCTCTCTTCGGCCCTGTTGGCTGCCTTGCTCGCCGCGCGCGACCGCCGCCCGATCACCATCGCCGAATGACCGACGCCGAACGACCTCCCATCAACCTGCGCTCGGGTTTCCTGGCGCTGTTCGCGTTCAGCAGCCTCGGCCTCGTGCTGGAGGTGCTCCACGGCTTCAAGCTCGGATTTTTCCTGGATGTCGACAACGAAACGCGGCGTTTCTTGTGGCGGCTAGCTCACGCACACGGCGGCCTGCTGGGCCTGCTCAATGTCGGCTACGCGCTCGCAACGCAGGCTTGGCCCAACCTGGCAGATCGCTTGGCCGGGCGTGCACTGTTGGTCGCACTCTGGCTCATGCCGCTCGGCTTCCTGCTCGGTGGCGTGTTCGCGCGGGGCGGTGACCCGGGCGCTTCGGTAGGGCTGGCGGCCGCCGGGGGCGTAGCGCTGCTTTTTGGGCTCGGAAAAATCGCCTGGAAAGCCCATTGATTCCCGGCAGAATCGGTCCTCTATTCGGCGCGTGACGCTCGTCAGCATCAGTCGTGAGCTCTCGCGCCAAGTCGACAGGCTGAAGTTCGCAGCGCCTGTCAGCTATGTTTACAATCCGCTCGCCTACGCGCGCGAGCCGCACGAGCACTACCTGAAAACCTGGGGCAATGGTCCCAAGCAGGCGCTGTTGTTGGGCATGAACCCTGGCCCCTTCGGCATGGCGCAGACGGGCGTGCCGTTCGGCGACATCGGCTTGGTGCGCGATTTTTTGCGCATCACCGGCAAGGTTGGCCGCCCCCAGCTCGAGCACCCCAAGCGCCCCATTCAAGGCTTCGGCTGCGCGCGCGGTGAGGTCAGCGGCAAACGGCTGTGGGGTTTCGCACAAGAGCGCTTCGGCTCACCCGAAAAATTTTTCGAGCATTTCTTCGTCGTCAACTACTGCCCGCTCGCCTTCATGGAAGAGAGCGGCGCCAACCGCACCCCCGACAAGCTGCCCAAGGCGGAACAGCAAGCGCTGTTCGGGGCGTGCAACGCCGCGCTGGCCGCCATCACCCAAGAACTGAAACCACGGTTCGTGATCGGCGTGGGCGCATTCGCGACCGCGCGCGCCAAGCTGGCGCTCCCCGACTTCCGCGGCAGCATCGTGACCATTTCGCACCCCAGCCCCGCCAGCCCCAAGGCCAACCGCGGTTGGGCCGAGCTAGTCGAAAAAGAGCTTGCAGAGCATGGGCTTTCCGGAATTTTGCCGCGAAAATCGCGCAAATAGCCGAGATTGAGCAAAGCATTTAGCCGGGCCGGCCCGAAAAAATGCGTCTAAGGTACCGCCGCCCCGATGCTCCTCGCCTCCCTCGCACAGCTCCCGCAATGGACTTGGACCGTACACCCCGTGCTTTGGGAGCCACCCAAGGGACCAGTGGTCGCGCTCGTCGCAGCCTTCGGCGTCATTTCGCTGCTGCTGGGGCTCAAGCGCAAGATCAGCGACCAGACCACGACCGGCGTGATGTTTCTCGTCATGGCCGGGCTGATCTACGGCCTGCTGGGCGAGCAACTGCCGCTTCGCTACTACAGCTTGCTGTTCGTGGTGGTGTTCCTGGGCGGCCACGCGCTGCTCAACTGGCAGGTCAAGCGCGGCGGCGGTAGCTCAGAAGTCGCCAGCGACTTCATCGTTTATGGCGTGCTGGGTGTGTTGGTAGGCGCTCGTCTCGGCCACGTGCTGTTCTACGACCTAGACCAAGCCATCCGCGATCCTATTTGGATCTTGAAGATTTGGACTGGCGGCCTCGCCAGCCACGGCGCGGTGATCGGGCTGATCATCGCCATGTACCTGTTTACGAAGCGGCGCGGCGTGCCCTTCCTGGAAGGCGCGGACCGCTTCGCGTACTCCGCCACGCTCGGTGCCCTCGTGGTGCGCATTGGCAACCTGCTCAACTCCGAGATCGTGGGGCGCGTGGTGCCGGACCAAAGCTGGGGCATGAAGTTCCCGCGCGCTGACATCGCTGGCAGCTTGGAGCAGCTGAGCTTCACGGCCGAGGAGCTAGCCGGCGTCAAGTACCGCTACCCGAGCCAACTGCTCGAGATCGCGCTCGGCGTCTTGGTGTTCATTGGGCTGTTGGTCGCCGACCGCGTGATGGGCAAGGAAAAGCGGCCCCGCGGCGCGATGATCTCCTGGTTCTTCGTGCTGTATTTCGGTGGCCGCCTGTTCACCGAACACTTCAAGGAGATCGAGGCGCTCGACCCAAGCTCGACCATCACGATGGGCCAGTGGTTGAGCTTCCCTGGCCTCTTGCTCGGCCTTTATGGCCTGTACCGCTCCTTCAAACGTAGGGAGCCTGTCGGTTGGGTCGAGCCGGGCGACGAGCCCGAAGACGAAGACGAAGACCAAGAAGACGCCGACGAGGGCGACGAAGACACCTCGGCTTCCGACAACGAAGGCGACGAAGACGCGGACGAGGGCGACGAGGACGACGCAGAGGAGGACCATAAAAAGTCCTCCAAGGCAGACCCCGACGTCGAATCCGAGTTCGAAGACGGCAAGCTGAAAAAGCAGCGCGACCCGTAACCGCCTCGAAAAATGGGCGAAACCCAGGCCCGCTCAGACTGTCCGAGATGCCAAGCTTAGTCACCGTCGATGCCGAGCCAGAACCGCTAGCGCTCGACCCCGCCAAAACGGCGGTCGTCATCATCGACATGCAGCGCGACTTCCTGCAACCGGGCGGCTTCGGTGAGTCGCTCGGCAACGATGTTTCGTTGCTCAACAAGGCCGTCGGACCCTGCAAGGCGCTGCTGGCCTTGGCGCGCGCCAAAGGCATGCTGATCATTCATACCCGCGAAGGTCATCGGCCCGACCTCTCGGACGCGCCCAAGGCAAAGGTAGAGCGGGGTGCCCCCTCGCTGCGGATTGGAGCGCCCGGCCCGATGGGCCGTATCTTGATCCGTGGCGAAGCGGGCCACGACATCATCCCGGAGCTGTATCCGTTGCCCGGCGAGCCCATCATCGACAAACCAGGCAAAGGCGCGTTCTACGCGACGGACCTCGGCTCGATTCTGCAGCACAAGGGCATAGAGACGTTGATCGTGTGCGGCGTGACGACCGAAGTCTGCGTGCACACCACGGTGCGCGAAGCCAACGACCGCGGCTACAAGTGCCTCGTGCCCGGCGACTGTTGCGGCTCCTATTTTCCGGAGTTCCACGAAGTGGGCTTGCGCATGATCAAAGCGCAGGGCGGCATTTTCGGCTGGGTCACCGACTCGACGAAGCTCATCAGCGCGCTTGCCTAAGACCGCGCGCTAAAAGTCGGCGCCCAGCTCGATTTGGCTGGGGCCGACCGCGACGCGCGGCGATGAAAGCCCGGCGAAGCGCGTCTTTGGCGCGGCGCGCCCGCGGTCGACGTTGCTGGGGCCAGCCGTGAAGAACAGCACCGTGCCCAGCACCAAACCCGCACTACCGACGCCAAACGCAATCGTCGACAGGTTGCCTAAGCGCTTGGCAGCGTCGATATCGCCCTGCTGGCTCGGCGAACACACGTCGCCGGGACACCGGCCTTGCAATTCTTTGTGCTGCTTCATGGTCAGGTAGCCCAGCACCCCGCCGGTCGCCACCCCGGCCACGCCGAAGCCGAGCGAAACGTAGGCTGCCGTGCGATTCGCTTCGCGTCCAGCCGCGGGGCTCGGCGCCTGCGCAGGCGTGTTGGCTTGACCGACGGCGCTCCTAGCTGGAGACGGGGACGCGGTCGTCGCAGCGCTGCCCGGAACCGCAGGTGCAACCACGGCGTTCGGATCGCGTGCGAGTGTCAGGGTGACGGACTTCTTCTCACCTTCACCCACGCTCAGGTGCATCGACGATTTCAAAAAGCCGGGGGCCGTCACTTCGACGCTGTGCTCGCCTGGATCAGTCGGCACCTCGCTGTCGACGAGCGCGCTGGGCACGAGGTTGCCGTCGAGCTTGACGCGCATGTCATGCACGGTGGCCACTTTGAGGGTCAGACCAGCGATGCGAGGCGTGGCGCCTTCGAGCGTGCGTTGGGCGCGGTCGAGCGCCTTGATCAGCGCGGGCGTGGCGTCCGCTGGCTGCGGCTCGCGCAGCACTTTCCGTAATATTTCCGTGCCCTCCACCAGTCGACCGAGGCTGACGTAACACTCGCCAAGCCGACTCGCGACCATCACGGAGTGATACAGTTTCTCGGCGCGTTCCAGCTTGGGCACTGCGTCAGCGCAGTTGTTGGCCTGCGCCAGCTTCAAGCCCTCGACCGCAAGCGAGCGTGCCGCAGCGGTCTCGGTAGCTGACGCATCCTCTGCCAGGGCGCTGGGTGCATACGACCCGCCCACCGTACAAAAAAGTCCCAACGTGGTTGCCAGCCGGCGCGCGCGTCGCTTCATGTCCGGCTAAGCGGCTTATGCACTCGTCGCTTAAGCCGTTGCACCCAACGAGCGCTCGTTCAGTCAGCGCATCGGGTGAAATGATGAGAACACTGAAGCTTCACGACTCGGCATGGCTTGCAGGCCTCTTCACGCTAACTGCCGTAGCCTGCAACAACTTGGTGGGCCTGACCGACCTTTCGGTGAGTAGCGACAGCAGCGGAGGCAAGTCCGACACCGCAGCCCACGGAGGCGCGCACGCCACGACTGGTGGCAGCAGTGGCAACTCCAACACCACGGGCGGATTCGGCGCCACGCACGACGGCGCGGGCGCCATCAACGCGGTCGACGGCGGCGAAGCCGGCGACGGGCCCGTCTTCGTTGGCGAGTGCACCACGAACCAACAATGCACCGACAAGTACAGCAAGCTGGCCGCTGAAATGGGCGGTGCGGGCGGC
>JAYUYU010000564.1:0-11896 GCA_043752365.1 Myxococcales bacterium
CTCAGCATTGCCCGCCGGCTCGGCTATCGCGAAGCCGTGCCGCTCACGGGGCGAGAAGTCATCGTTTCAGGCATCCGCTACTTGGAGACCGCTGGGCGCGACTTCATCCGCAACGAGCGGCTGGTGCGCATCGACCGCTTCAAGAACAAACCTGGCTGGGCCAGCCCTGGGCGCAGCTGGATCCACGTCTCGATTTTGCAGCAGTCGCTGGTCCTGTACGAAGGCGAAAAGCCCGTGTACGCGACGCTGGTTTCGACAGGCTCGGACGGGCTGGGCGACCCCGAAGAGACGCATTCGACCATTCGCGGGCAGTTCCTGATTCACACCAAGCACGTCAGCGCTACCATGGACAGTGACGCGGAAGGCGACGAGTTCGACCTGCGCGACGTGCCGTACGTGCAGTACTTCAAAGAAGGATTCGCGCTGCACGCCGCGTTTTGGCACGACTCTTTCGGTCAGCCCTACAGTCACGGCTGCGTCAATCTTTCACCGTTGGATGCGCGCGCATTGTTCCACATGACGCATCCTCCGGTGCCGCAAACCTGGCACGGCGCCATGAGCCTGCACGGCGGCACGCTGGTGCACATCACGCCGTAGTTCCGCCGTCGGGGCCCTTGCTAGGCTGTGCCGCGCTTCCGGCAGGAGTGCGGCGCGTCTCAGCCGATGATACGCCGCGCGTAGTCGGACGGCTGTTCCAGCCTGCGACCCGACAAGCGTTCGTAGGCTGCCGCGACCGGCAGAGCCTTGACACCGCCCGGCAAGGCCAGCCGATAGGCTTCGGCGCGCAGCTCCCCGCGAGCGCTTTCCCAGGCTCCGCCGCGCGTGGCGCGCAGCACTTCGCCTAGGTAACCGCCGACCAAAACTGCGGCGCGCCGCACCCAAGCGGCTTCCGGATCAGGGGGGGCGAGCGGTGGGGCTAGCAGCGTCACGTAGCGGTCGAGGCTGCGCAGTGACGCGAACGACAAATCGAGCGGCAATTCAACGCCCGCGCAATACAGCCCGACCGGCGATTCTCGCAAGCTCGAGCCGAGCCAGGGTAGCTGCTCGGAGTCGGGCCACGGCGCTGGATCCCAAGGCGCGGGCGGCGCGACGTCGAGCGCTACGCGCTGGCCGAGTGGTTCCGCGCCGGGGTGCGGCAGCGGCGTGTCGCCGACCTCGAGCGGCTCGGCTGACTGCAGGCGCGCATTGACGTCCCGAAACGGCGAGAAGCAGAGCCCCTGACCTTCGACGTGCATGCGCATCAAATCGCTGGAGCCGCCCACCCAGTCGCCCGCGTAGGCTTGGCGCAGGCATTCGCCGTTGTAGGCGCCGAGGCCGAGCAGCGCGCGCGTGCGTAGCTCGGTGCGGGGCCCCACGCCGCCGCGGTAGACGAGGCCGAGCGCGACATCGAGGCGCGCGATGCTGAACAACGATAGGTCGTACGGCGCAAAATGGCGCGAAATTGGCGATTCTGTCAGGTAGCGGGCCGTCACCATCGCCGCCCACGACAGCTCCGCGGCACCGGCGCGCGCCGGCAGCGACTCGAGCTTGCGCGAGAGACCTTGCTCGAAATCGAACAGCGCGGCCTTGCTGTCGCCGAGCGCGAGCCGTTGCTCCTTCTCGTCCCAGGGCGAAGCGCCATTGCTGGGCGCTGCGCGGCTAGACAGCGTTGGCGCAGCCGGAGCCGGAGTCGGCGCAGGGGGCACGGGGCCGGAGGCTGCGACTGGCCGCGCCGGCGCGAGCACATCAGCCTGGTGGGCGTGGCGACCTACTTTAAGGTCCAGACTTGCGAGCGTGGTCGTTAGCTCGTCGGCGGCGTGGTGGTCCACGTCCAGCAGCCTCTGATGCAAGCGCTTGGCGTCGGCCGTGCGGCGCTGTTTCTGCGCCACGACCGCGGCTACGGCCAGCGCGTCTACGGCGTCGTCGTCGAGCGCGAGCGCCGCGTCGGCGGCTTGGCGCGCTGCCTCCGGCGAAGTCCCCAACAGCATTAACGCGGAGAGCGCGAAGCCGAGCGCGGGCAGCGGGCTGCTTTCGGGCGTCCAACTTGCGAGCAGCTCGGACAGCTCGCCAGCCGAGCGCGTCGACGGAAGCCAAGCGTTGCGTCGGGCGATGGCCCAAGCCAACGTGAGCCTTGACAGCTCCGACTCGGGATCTTCCGAGTAGGCACGGCGCGCTTGCGCTTCGGCGCGGTCCACGTCGCCGAGCTCGAGCAGTAGGCGCCCAACGGCGGCGCGCAGATCGGGATCGAGCAGAGGCGCGCGGCACAGTCGATCGAGCGAACGGCGCGCGGCAGCCTTGCGGCCTAGTCCCACTAGCGCCCGCACTTCCAGCAGCGAAAGCTCGGGACTGCTCTCGGCGCCGAGTTTTTCCACGGCCAAGAGCGCGCGCTCGAAGTCGCGCTCGGAGAGCCAGGTCGCGATCACGAACACGCTGGGGGGCCCTTCGGTGTGCCCAGGCGCTCCGGGGGACGGCGCCGTGTTTCGCGTGCGAAGCGCGCTCTCGGCGAGCTCATCGAGCGGCCCGAGCTCGATGGCGACGGGCCGCGGGCTGTTGATGCGGGTGCTGCTGGGCGGCGGCGCCGAAAGCGTGTCTTTCCAGGGGTTGGAGGACGGCACCGGCGGCGTCAGGTCGAAGTCGGGCGGCGTCAGGTCGAAGGCGGGTGGGGGCGCGTAGCTGGGCGCGACATCTTCGCGCGGGGCGAAACGCGGCACCAAGGGCGCGCGCGGAATTCCTGGCGCCTGCGGCGTCGTGAGCCGAGCCTCCATCGACGGGATGCTCGACGGCGCGTGACCGGGTTCGGTCAGGCGATCGCGGTCGTCTTCGCTATCATCGTTCGCCGCAACGGGCGGTGGCGGCACGGTGGCTTCGTTGAAGCGCGCTGGGTCGGGTCGTAGCGTGCCGCGCTCGGCCGCGCTCAGCATGGCGCGCGCTTCGGAGAATTCTGGGCACGCGACCATCAGCTCACTCAGCCGGGCGACGACGCCCTGCAAGTCGAGCTTGCCGCGCTGGTACAGAATGCGCGTCGCGAAGTACGTGGTGGCGTGCACGTGCTCCTGCCCCACGCCCAGCTGGGCCAGCAGGCGTTGGGCGTCCTCGAACGAGCCGGCGTTCAGCCGTGCTTCGATCTGGGCGTGCAGGGGGTGATGGAGCGGGCGCGTTTGCCCGCCAGATTAGCGAGAGCCGAGCGGCCGCGTCTAGGCACACCTCACGAAACGCCTCTCAATCACCCGCTCCGCAAGCTTGGCTTCCGGCGAGGACCGCGTCCTCCCCGGTTGCGACAACGCTTATATTGACTTCGCGCAGCGAAAGCCGACGCCGTGGCTCTGCGACTTCGGGTCCTGGGCGTAGCGAAAGGCAGGGTGCAGCCATTCCGGAAAGCTGCCGTTCCAGGCGCCGCCGCGGATCACGCGCTTTTGTCCGGTGTCGGGCCCGGTCGGCGCCTTTTGGTCACCAGGCTGGTAAGCGCCTTCCCAATCGGCAACCCACTCCCAGACGTTTCCGACCACGTCGTACGGGCCGAAGCGCGAGCGCCCGGCCGGGAATTTCCCGACCGGCGCTGTGGTGGCAAAGCCGTCATCGGCTTGGTAAAGCGCGCCTGGAAACTGCGCCGCGAGCTTGTTCTGCTTGGCCCAGTCCAAGCACTCGGTGCCGCAGGCGTTGAGGTGCTTGGCCGTGGGGGCTTCGTCACCCCAAGGGTAGAGACGGCCGTCGGGGCCTCGCGTCGCGTACTCCCACTCCGCTTCGGTGGGCAGGCGCCGGTCGTTGTTCTTGCAGTACGTGTTGGCCATCTCCCAGTTCACGCAGTTGGCTGGGTGATCGCTCTTGTCAGGGTCGGCGATGGTGCACAGCGCCGAGTACGCTTTTTTGTCGCTTGGCGTGATGTTCGGCCATTCCACCTCGGACGTGCTGCGGCGACATTTTCCGATGCCGGTGCAGTCGCGGTATTGGTTGGCCGTCACCTCGTGCAGGTCCATGCAGAAGGCGTTCGAGGTGACGTTGTGGCTGGGCTTCTGATTCGGGGCGGCGTCTTTGGCGTCCGAGCCCATGAAGAATTGACCGGCGGGGATCAGCACCATGCCGGTGGGGCAGCTGGCAGAAGGAGCCGCCGATGCCACCTCCGGCGCACTGCTGGCGGCCGGTCTCGAAGACGCGGCGGCGGCCTTGGAGCTCTCGGCCTTCGGCAGTTCGGACTCGCCTCCACCTCCGCCGAGCAGCAAAAAGCCACCGGCGCCCAGGACCGCGACAGCCGCGAGCGCGCCGACGATCACGCCGGTGTTGCGCTTGGCAGCGGGTGTCTGAGTCGTGAGCGTGGAGGGCGAGCTGGTCGTGCTCTCGAGGCCGCGCGGCGCCATGCCGATTGGGGTGGTCTGCGTATGCCCGACGGACATGGCCGGCAACTGACCGGTGCTCACGCCTACATGCAGCAGGGTGTCGGACAACGAGCCCGCCTGCGCAGCTTCGAGATCTTTCCAGAATTCGCGGGCGCGCGGGTAGCGATCGTCGGGGCGCACCGACAGCGCGCGCTGAAACACGAGCTCGACCGCGTCGGAGACGGCGGCGCCCAACGCGCGCGGCGTGGGGCGCTTTTCCGGGTTGCCCGAGGCGAACGCCAACTGGATCAAATCGTCGCCGTCGAGCGCGGGCTTGCCGGTGAGCATTTCAACCGCCACCAGCGCCAGCGCGTAAACGTCCGTCCACGGACCCGTGGCGCCGTAGCTGCGGTTGAACTGCTCGGGCGCGCCGTATTGCGGCGTGAACGACGTAATGCCCATGCCAGTCTTGGCCAACGCAGCCTTGAGCTGCGTGTTGTCCGACATCATCTTGGCGACGCCGAAATCCAGCACCTTCAGGGTGGCCTTGCCGGAGCGCGCTCCCTCGCCCAGCACGAACAGGTTGGCAGGCTTGATGTCGCGATGCGCGATGCCCTTGCCGTGGGCGACGTCGAGCGCGCCAGCGGCTTGGCCCAGCAACGAGACGACCCCGGCGATACCCCAAACTTCCGCGCCAGCAGCGCGTTCGCCATCGAGCAGCTCGTCGAGCGGTTTGCCCTCCAACCACTCGAGCACCATGTACGGCATCCATTGGCCGTCGGGCGAGGTGTAGGTGCCGACGTCACGCGCTTGCACGATGGCGGCGGTTTGGCTGCTCAGCTCGGTGAGCAGCGCCCCCTCTTGGATGAAGGCGTCCTTGAACTGCTCGCGCTGATCAGTCGGCGCGTTGGACAGGCCATTGAAGAACTTGATGGCGACCGGCTTGTTCCAAATCGTATGAATCGCGCGGTACACGACGGCGAAGCCGCCCTCGCCGACGAGCTTCTCGATGCGGTACTTTTCGGCGATGGTTTGGCCGGCGATGCCGAGCGGGTCTTTGGCGGTCATTGGACCTTGGGTAGAGGAGCCTCGTAGGATACGAGCCTTCAGGGCAACTGGGTTTCAGAAATCAGGACGACGGCCGCAAAGCCGGGCCGTTTTCGCCGTCTCTTGGGCCGCGTGGACCTCGAACTATCCCGCGCTCGGCCAAATCAGCCAGCAACTGGGCCGCGCCCGCCAGTACCGCTTCGCTAAGCGCGGCGCCAACGTCCGCTGCGGCGCGCTGCACGGCGTCGCCGAGGGTGGCAGCCAAGAGCAGTCGCTGGACGATGCCGCGCGCGAGCGGTGTCAGCTCTAGGTAACGGACCTCGTGCTCGGGGCTGCGATAGACCAGGAGCGAGACCTCGCGCTCTGCCGGCAAGCTCTGGTCCTGTTCGTCGGCCGGAAGCTCGTGCACGGCGTGCCGGTAACAGACGAGGCGTAGCGCAGCGCACAACTCTACTCCGCGTTCCAGCAAGAGCGGCGCCGGCACGTGACCGCGCGGCAAGCTGGGCAGCGCCGAGACCTCGATGTGCAAGGACTCGTGCAGCCCGAGCTCAACTAGGTAGCTGGGCACGCGCGCGTCTGCGACCCACAGGGGTTTGCAGAACGCCAATAGCTCGGGCGTCACGTCGCGCAGGTAGTGCGTGCGCGGCCCGCGTTCGGACAAAAAGCGGTCGAAGTACTCGTCGAACAGCGGCCCCAGGCGCGCCATGCAGCGGGGGATGGACAGCTGCAAGGCTTCGCGCAGGTTGCTCCGCACCAGCTCCCGGTACACGGCGAGCCGCTCGAAGCTCTCGTCCAGCGCCGCGGCATCGTCCGCATCGACCGCGTATTTATGGCTTAGCGCGCGCAGGCTTTCTGGGCTCGGCGCTGGGCCGAGCACTAGGTCGGCGAACAAGCCCTCAAGCCTGTGCGGCATGGTAGCTACGGACGCTGGCGTCGTAGACCTCGCGTAGGGTCTGGACTTCGGCGATTAGCTCGCCGAGCTCGGGCATGTGGTTGTCACGTTCGAGTAGCACGGGGCGTGGGCCGCTCCGCGCCAGCGTGAAGCCGAGCAGGTCTAGCACCGGATCTGCGGTGGGCGCGCCGTGCGTATCCAAGACGAGGCCCGTGGCTTTGCGGCTGTGGCCTGCCACGTGAATCTCCACGACGCGTTGCAAATCCAGCGCGCTGATGAAGGCTCGCGCGTCGAAGCCGTGATTCACGGAATTGACGTAGACGTTGTTGACGTCCAAAAGCAGGCCGGCGTCGCCGGCTTCCAGCACACCCATCAGAAAATCCAACTCGGGCAGCTCGGCACGGCCTGGGTGCACGTAGTAGGTGATGTTCTCGAGCGCGAACGGCACGCCCAGCACGTCGCGCATGCGCCGCGCGCGCTCCGCGACGCGCTGCACGTTCGCGCGCGACTGCTGCAGCGGTAGAAGCTCGTGTAAGCTGCGCTGGCCCGCGGACGAAAAGCACAAGTGGTCGCTGTGAAATGGTGACTGCGTCCGCGCGATCTCCGCGCGTAGCTCGCTCAGGTATTCGGCGTCGGGCTCGGCGATGGCGCCGATGGACAAGGTGAGCCCGTGCGTGACGAGCGGGTAGCGCCCGAGCAGCCGCTCGAGCTGCTCGGGGTAGTAGCCACCGCGACGCATGTAGTTTTCAGGCGAGACCTCGAAAAAATCGATGGGCAGCTGGGGGCCGTCTACGACCTCTTCGAGGAAGTCCCAGCGCAGCCCGAGCCCGACCCCGCCGAGCGGGCGCGGCGAGGATACGCAGGACTCGGGCGCGCGCATCGGGCAGCTCAGCCGCAGGTACCGGCGCCGCAGCCTGCCTTGGCTCCAGCGGCCTTCTTTTTGCGTGCGGCGGGCGCCGGGGCGGCAGGGGCCTTGGTGTCTGGCTTGGGCGCGTCGGCCGCTACCGCGGGCGCCGCAGGAGCGTCGGCGGCAGGCGCCGCAGGAGCGTCGGCGGTGGGCGCCGCAGCGCTGGCGTCGCCCGCGGTCTCGCTGGGAGCGGATTCGGTCGCGGTTGCGGCCGGCACCTCTTTAGCCTCGACCGGGCTCTCGGCGGCCGGCGTGGCGCCTCCGCAGGCGACGGCGCCAAGCGTGACGAGCGTGGCGAAAATCGAGGTGTAGGTGAGGGGTTGCGACATCGTACGTGGCTCCTTCAATCGGTGGGGGGTGAGGCGTGGGCCCGAGAGTTTAGCTGCTCGGCTTGGCCAAGCGGTACTAGCGGTACGGGGGCCGCTGACTTCGGTTTCAAGATTCGGCCGAGAACTGTAAAACTGCAATGAAAATGATTACTTAGCCAACGGCTCGGCCTCGGCTACGAGCTCGAATTCGACTCGCGCGTTCTTGCCCACCCAGGCGGCGGAGCGGAGCATGGCTAGCGGGTCCGCGGTGCCGGAGGGGCCGCGCGCGCTGATGTCGTGCGGGGCCAGCGGTACTACGAGCGCGCCGGCACTGCGGATCGAAAGCCGCCTGGGTCCACCCGTCGCGAGGGGGAGCGCCGTCACCACCACGTCGCTGCGGATCGGCGCGCGGAAACCGTGGATCAGCAAGGTGCCGACGATACTGGCGCGCGCGCTACTCACGGTCCGCCGCGCGCCCCAGTCGAGGTTGGAGGCCGACAGCGTTTCGACTGAGGTGAGCTCGAAGCGAGCCTGCGCGACCTCGCGTCGGCGCTGTGGCGCCACATCGGCGCCCAGCTCGAGCCACTGCAAGGCCAGCGCGTTCGGGCTACTGCCCCCCAGCTCGACGCCTTCCGGAAGCGCTTCGGCGTCGATGCTGAGCTTGGTCAAGTCGACGTCGATGCTGGCGCTGGCGCTCTTCAGGTCGCGGGGATCGAGGCGCAGCGTGCCTTCGGCCAATGGCAGGCGGCCGCTCACGTTGCCCTTCTTGCCGGGCAACGTGAAACGGATGCTGCTCTCGGGCGTGAAGTGAAAGCTGAGCGGCGCCTGACCGAGTTCAGCGGCTTGGGCGGCGCTGGGTTGAGCCAGCCAAGGCTCCGTGCGCCGAGGCGCAGGCTCTTTTTTCGAGCAAGCCGCGCAGCACAGCAGCCCTAGCCACAGAAACCGCGTCGGCGTCACCGCCACACCCCGATTGCTACGCCCCAACCGAGGTAGCTGCGGCTGGCGTCGAGCGAGCCACTGACTCGCCACTCGGTGTCTTCGGGAAAGGTGCCGAACACGTCCCACGGCAGCACCTTCTGATCGAAGCCAAAGGTGGCGTGCAGGCGCGCGCCCTTCGGGTTGCTCTGAAAACGGGTAGGTTCGAGGTAGCTGCCGCCGCGCACCTTCAGCCAGTGGGGCACGAGCTCGGTCTCTACGCCAACGTGTGGAGATACCGTCAAGCGCTCGCCCGAGCGCTGCACGCTACGGTTGAGCAGCGACTCGATGCCGACTGCGTTGCTTACGGGGCCGGAAATCATCAGTGAGGTGGTGACCAAGACGAAGAAGCGCGCCTGTTCGTGGTAGCGCTGACGCAGCCGCCGATCGAGATCTTTCTCGACTCGCCCCCGCTCGCGGTCGTCCAGGCTTTCTTCATCGCGCAGCTCGGTGCGTAGTTTTCGCACGCGGCGCCGGCGGTCGCGCGGCGACTCGTCGCTGAAGCGCGCGGCTTCGGCGTTGCGAATGCGCCGGTCACGCTCGTGGGCTCGCCACTCCAGGTAGCGGCGCACGGGCAAAAGCACCGCTGATGGGTCGACCCAGCGCGGATTCAGCGGACGTCGCCCCAACTGCGCGGCGAAGCCGAGGTTCACGTCCCAAGGCAACGTCACGCGGGTCGGCAAGTACAGGCGGTTGAGCGGGTCGTCCGGGTAGATCACGAACACCTGGCTCTCGGGCGAGGCCTGCGTGTCGAAGCCGCCGCGGTACGCCCCGCCGATGCGGATTTGCCAATCGGTAGGTCGCCAAATGAAGCCCGTCTCGAAGCCCGTACCGACGGTAGAAAATAGGTCCTGACCCGCGACGCTGGTGCTGCTCTCTTTCGTCACCGAAAGGCCGGTGGTGCGCATGCCGATGCCGAGCAAGAACTGCCCTTCAGCGAACGAGTGCGCGATCTGCAAGTGGCCGATGGCGATTTGCGCGGCCAAGCGGTCGCGCTGAGCGTTCGCGGATTGCTCGACGCCGCGCAGCAGCGAGTAGCGCTGAAAGTCCGTCGAGAGGCCGAAGCCCCAGCGCCCGAACTGCAGCTGCAGCGCCAGGTTGAAGAACAAGAAATCGAGCGACTCTGACTTCGGCAGCTCCGTGGGGCGCCCGGAGTTCCAAAAATCGGTTTTCTTGACGCCCGACGGAAACGTGATGCCGAGGCCCGCGTCCCAGTCGAAATGGCCGTAAGAGTACGGGGTCCGGGCCGCGGTGGCGGCTGGGTTCAGGGCGCTGCCCTCCACGCCGTCGGCGATCGCCACGAACGCGCCGCCGAGCCCAATCACTCGGTTCGCGGACAGCACCGGGCCCTGGTACAGGTCGATGCTGTAGTCGTTGGTTTGAATCGCCTCGCCCTCGCCAGGCAGCGCGGCCTGGGCCAAGCGCGGGGCGCTGCCCAGCACTGCCATAAAGCAGAGGGCGACTTGCCGGAGGCTGGGGCGCTGCAAGCGTCGCTATCCCGCTGTGGCTCGCGCCTCGCGCGCCAGCCGCAGCTCCGTTTTCAGCACCGAGTACAAGATGCCGATCGCCGCCAACGCAAAGACGCACAGCATGGGCCCCAAGGCGCCGGCCAGCGCGGCCAACAGCGTGAGAAACACGAACGTGTCCCGCTTGAACAGCGGCGCCAAAAACGCCAGTTTACCGTCGCCGCTGCTGGCCTGGCTGAGCGGGTACTTCAGCAGGTCGCCCGAGCCGATTTTGATCAAGTAGCGGTACTCGAGCCCGCTGGCGACGACGCCGCAAAACACGCAAACAGCGCCGGCCAGTAGATAAAGTTGCTGACCGGTAGCGCGATACAGGCCAATGCCGGCGCCGCCGAAGAAGCCGTAGTTCGTCAAATCGTCGCCGATGGTGTCGAGCCATTCGCCCAGGCGCGAGCCTCGATGACTGACGCGGCTCATCTCGCCGTCGCAGCCGTCCAGCACGCTTTGCGCTTGAAACAGCGCGGCCCCGAGCGCCAAGCTTGCGTAAGTGCCCTGAGCCGCCATCACCGCGCCCAGCACGCCCACGCCCAGAATGGCGACTGAAACTTGGTTGGGGCGCAACGGCGTCTTCACCAACAGGCGTGAGAAGAACAGCGAAATGTAACGATTGAGGTGCGTCGACGTCCAGCCGTCTTGCGGCTTTCGCAAGGAACGAAACAGCGCGCGCTCGGCCTGCCGGGCCGCGGCGTCGGAGCTGACGTCGATGGGCGCGAAGGCGTAGGCCACGTTGGGCGGCTCACGCACGCCGGCTACCAACAGCTCGGTCTCAGTACCGGCGGTGAGCTGCGAGGCGAGCTCGCGCAGGGTCGCACGGTGGGCGAGCAAGCTGCTCGGTGCGCGCAGCCTTGGTGTGCCAAGTGGCGCCTCGGCCACGACTGGTAGCCGCAATCGTTCGTCGGTCAGCAGCGGCCGCAGCTCGGCATCGGAGCCCGCTACGACCACGCAGCTGGCGCCGGCGGCCTGCGCGTCGAGCGCCAGCCGTAGCCCGAGCGCCAACCCACCAACACGCCGGGCACCCGCCGGAACCGGCTCGAGCACCAGCGCAAAGCTCGCCGGTTGGGGGCCTACAGCTGGGATCGCCGCCATGCTTGCGGGGCAGGGCTAACACCGCGCGAAGTCGCCGACAATCCCCGGGAAAAGCCTGCCAATACGCCCCACGAACGCGGACCGCGACCGGTGCTATAACGCCGCCGTGCCGTACTCCTCTGAGTTTCGTTGCTTTGCCGGTTGTGAAGGTTCGTGGCCCGTCACCAGGCCCATCTATCGCTGCCCCAAGTGCCAAGGCCTGCTGCAGGTGGTGCACGACACCACGGCGCTCAAGGATCGCAGCGGCGCTTCGTGGATGAAGCTGTTCGACGATCGCTACCGCCAGAACGTGTGGCCCTACGGCTCGGGTGTGTGGGGCAAGCGCGAGTGGGTAATGCCGCAGGTGCCGGACGACATGATCGTCTCGATGTACGAAGGCGGCACCAACCTGTTCTGGGCCGATCGCTACGGTAAAGAGGTGGGCATCCCTGACCTTTGGGTGAAGCTGTGCGGCAACAGCCATTCGGGCTCGTTCAAAGACTTGGGCATGACGGTGCTGGTCAGCGTCGTGCGCATGGCCATTAAAGAAGGCCTGAAGGTCAAGGCGATCGCCTGCGCGTCCACGGGCGACACCAGCGCGGCGCTGGCGGCATACGGCGCCGCCGCCGGCCTACCCGTAGTGGTGCTGCTGCCGCACAACAAAATTTCGACGGCGCAGCTCGTGCAGCCGCTGGCGCACGGCGCGCTGGTGCTAGGGCTGGACACTGATTTCGACGGCTGCATGGAAATCGTCCAGCGCTTGGCGGCAGAGGGCCTGGTTTACCTGGCCAACTCGATGAATCCGCTGCGCCTCGAGGGCCAAAAGACGGTCGCGATGGAGATCGTGCAGCAGTTCGACTGGCAGGTGCCGGACTGGATCGTCCTGCCCA
>JAYUYU010000565.1:0-11883 GCA_043752365.1 Myxococcales bacterium
TCTGCTGAGGCGCAAGCGAGCGCGGGCAGCAGGTGCGCTGCTGGCCTTCGCGCGCGCTTCGTTGGGCGCGCTTCGTGCAGTCAACTTCAGGAGACTTACGTTGAAAACATACCAAATAGCGGTAGTCGTTGGCAGCCTTCGGCACGACTCATTCAACCGGAAGCTGGCTGATGCCCTCGCGAAGCTCGCGTCGCCGGCCTGCTCGCTCCGGCAGGTACAGATTGGCGATTTACCTCTCTACAATCAGGACGACGACGCCAACCCAGCGGAATCTGTCCAGCGGCTGAAGAGCGAAATCAAAACCGCCAATGGGCTGCTATTCGTCACGCCCGAGTACAACCGCTCGCTGCCGGGGGTACTCAAGAACGCGATCGACCATGGCTCGCGCCCGTCTGGGCAGAGCGTTTGGGCGGGGAAGCCTGCGGGTATCCTGGGGGCATCCATCGGTTCTACTGGGACGGCCATGGCGCAGCAGCACCTGCGCAACATCCTCGCGTATCTGGATGTACCGACCCTTGGACAACCGGAAGCGTTCATTCAAGCCAACGCTGGATCCTTCGAAGCTGACGGCAACATTGGTGCAGACCGCAAGCAATTCTTAGAGGCCTGGATGGACCGCTTCGAAGCGTGGGTAATGCAGCATGCCGCCCCACCAGTCGAAGCTGGTGCCGATGCGGCGTAGATGACTACTGCGACCTTGGCCCGGTACCCAGCTGCCTGAGAAGCTTGCTCCAGGTAGCTTCGTGAAGGGCTTTCTTCGGTAGCACGTGACCCATCGGGGTGGCGGAGCTGCCTGCCTTTTGCACGCCTTCGTGAAGGTGCTCGAGGTCGAGGTATTCGTCGCCGTCTGCAAGGCGGCCCGCCGTCTCCGCAATCGCGACACTCGCCACCTCCTGCTCAGAGAGCAGGCTCAAGACGCGATCTCGGGTGAGATACTCGTTTCGGGTTGCGTTTTGCATCTTGGTCACGACGCTGCATGAGATATGCCCGGCGAGGCCCGGCCTGAATTCGGATCGCCTTCAATTAGCCACACTTGCTGGCTAGTCGACCGGTTCGGCCGTTTGGGGCACTAGAAGCGTGGGGCATTTTTGGGTAGGTGGGGTACAAGCGCGCCACGAGCTTGCCGCTCCGGCCGCACGAGAGCGGAACCGCTGCGCGCAGCTCATCCCGCCGCTCTGAAGGCATGGTATCTGCAGCGCCGGTGGAGAACTCGAAGCGTTGCGATGACCATCTGCATTCCGCGCCTAGAACGCTGCTTGAACCGTCCGACGGGCTCGCCCCCGCACGGGGACACTCACGCGCTTGACTGAGTCGGGACAAGACCACCGCGGAGACCGGCCCGTGTCGAGCGCTCTGCTTGCAACGCGCGCATCACGTGCGCTGCCGCTGCTGCTTGCCCTATGTTTGGGCGCGGCCGTTGGGGTCGGCGGCTACACGTTCCGCTACGCGGAGGGCCTCTCGTACTTCCGGACAGACCCGAAGGCTTGCGTGAATTGTCACATCATGCGGCCACAGTACGACGCTTGGCAGAAGTCGAGCCACCATCAAGTTGCCGTTTGCATCGACTGTCATTTGCCCCACGATTTCATCCCCAAGTACCTGGCCAAAGCCGAGAACGGTTGGCGGCACGGAGAGAAATTCACGACGCAACGGTTCGTCGAGCCGATCGTCGTGCAAGCAAAGGGCAGGCAGATCTTGCAAGACAATTGCCT
Source organism: Myxococcales bacterium (assembly GCA_043752365.1). Lineage (GTDB taxonomy): Bacteria > Myxococcota_A > Polyangia > Polyangiales > Polyangiaceae > PMG-095. The sequence goes on from JAYUYU010000565.1 coordinate 1,713, forward strand.
GCGTTGCCACGGCGACATCGCGCACCAGATCGTCGGCGATGCGACGGCGCAGCAGCAGTTGCCCTGCACTCACTGCCACGTCGGTGTGGGCCACGGTGAGAAAGCGGGCCTCGGCGGGCCGCTGACGAGCGCCGAGCGCGCGCAACATTGAGAAGCACCATGACCGAGCCCAAAACAACACCCTTTTCGCGGACGCGAGTTGGCTACCTGGTACTGATAGCAGTGGTCGCCGCGGGCGCGGCGGGCCTGACCGCGCTGCTAACCAACATCTTCGAGCGCAAGGCGGAGCAGCGCACGCCGTACGTGCGGCTCGTCGAGGTGGGCGAGAACGATACCGACCCTGCCAAGTGGGGCAAGAATTGGCCGGCGCAGTACGACAGCTACCGTCGAACCGCGCTTACGACCAAAACCCGCTTCGGCGGTCATCAGGGTAGCGAAGCCCTGCCGGAAGAAAAAATCGCGCGCGACCCTTGGATGAAGCGCATGTTCGCCGGCTACGCCTTCTCCATCGACTACCGCGATCGTCGCGGGCACGCTTTCATGCTCTTCGATCAAGAGCAGACCCAGCGCCTGACCAAGCCGCAATCAGGCTCTTGTTTGCATTGCCACGCTTCCATCATGCCACTCTACCGACAGCTGGGAGCCGGCGACGCCATGAAGGGCTTCGCCGCAACGTATAAGCTCAGCTATCAAGACGTCAGTCAAAAGCTTTACGAATCAGGTCACGCTCATCCCGTCAGCTGCGTGGACTGCCACGACCCGACCAGCATGGCCCTACGGGTGACGCGCCCGGGCTTCATCCTAGGCGTGCGCGCGCTGGCCGCATCCGACGCGCCGGTGCCAGCGCTGCCTAGCATTCGGCAGTGGCGCGAAGGCACGCGCAGCGAGCCGTACGACGCGAATCGTGACGCGACTAGAAACGAGATGCGCTCGTTCGTCTGCGGGCAGTGCCACGTCGAGTACTACTGTTCCAGCAAGATGCCGCTGACGTTTCCGTGGGGCCAGGGCCTGAGCGCTGACAACATCGAGACGTTTTGGGATGAGACGAAGTTCGAGAACGGGGAGCCGTTCGTGGACTACACGCACGCCGAGACGGGTGCACAGGTGCTCAAGGCTCAGCACCCAGAATTCGAGCTGTGGAACCAAGGCATCCATGCTCGCAGCGGCGTGAGCTGCGCAGATTGTCACATGCCGTACATGCGCGAGGGAGCGTCGAAGGTGAGTGACCATTGGGTACGCAGCCCGCTGCTCAACGTGAACCGCGCCTGCCAAACGTGTCATCGCGCGTCCGAAGAGGAGATGAAGGAGCGCGTCGACGTCATTCAACAGCGCAACCACGAGCTGCTGCAGCGCGGTGGCGCGGCCATCGTTGACTTGATAGACGCGTTGGTGCAGGCGAAGGCCAACGGCACCGCGCCGGAATTGCTCGAAAAGGCCCGCCGGCTCCAGCGCCGAGCACAGTGGCGCCTCGACTTCATCGCTGCCGAAAATAGTATGGGCTTTCATGCGCCGCAGGAGGCTGCCAAGGTGCTCGGCGAGGCAGCTGATTACGCCCGACAAGGGCAGATCGCGCTGCTTGGCGGTGTCTCGACGGTCGTAAGCGCGGCGGCGCCAGCAACAGCGCCGCCCGTGTCTTCGGTCACGCAGTCCGCTGCCCCGCCGCCATCTTCTGGCCCGACGCCCTAGGAAAGGTTTTGTAAAATGATCATTCGAGCATTGAGTCGCAAGGAATGCAGCGAAGCGTTGAACGCCGCAAACTTCGGGAGGCTCGGCTGCGCGCGAGACAATCAGCCGTATGTCGTGCCGATCTTCTTCGCCACGGACGAGGACTTCATCTATGCGTTCGCCATCCCCGGTCAGAAAATCGACTGGATGCGCGTCAATCCACAGGTGTGCCTCGAGGTCGACAACCAAAGCAACGGCAACGATTGGACGAGCGTGATCGTCTTCGGACAATTTGCAGAGCTCGTCGACACTGACGAGCGCCAGCGAGCCCATGGGCTGCTGCAGGCGCGACCGATGTGGTGGGAACCGGGGGCCAGCTCGGCTGTTGGCAGGGACGATACCGCCGGGTACACGCCCATCTTCTACAGCATCTCGAAAACGTCGATGACCGGATACCGCTACTCCAGTGCGCCTGAGAAAGCGGACTGATTCGAGTTGACTTGTCCGTTCGAAAGCCGAGAGTCCCACTCTGTACGCAGTGACACTACAGCTCAGTCGACGCTTCGGCGTCATCTGCCGTGCGAGCCGCACTGGCGCTCGTGGTCTTGGGCAAGAACGCTCTTCCGAGAACGAGCGCGAGCACGCCCGCTGCGGCACTCGCGACTAAGATTCCGAGCTTGGCTGCGGCCAACAGACGTGGCTCGGGGAAGGCCAGTTGGGCGATGAACAGCGCCATGGTGAAGCCCACGCCAGCGACGACACCGAGCACGACCACATGCCATGCGGTAACACCGGCTGGCAGGCGGCTGAGACCCAGCTTTATCGAGAGAAAGCAGGCCAGGAGCACTCCCAACGGCTTCCCGAGCACTAGGCCGAGCGCCACGCTGCCGGCGACACGCCACGACGTGGCGTCGAACGCGGCGCCTTCCAACGAAACGCCCGAATTTGCCAACGCAAAGATTGGCATGATGCCGAAGGCCACCCACGGGTGGAGTGACTGAATCAGGGAGTCCGCAGGTGACATCGCTTCCCGGCGGGCGGCATCGACGTGCTTGAGCGTTCCTGCCAGCTCTTGTGGCGACAGCGAGCTTGGTACGGAACCTTCGAGGTGTTTCATCTCGCGGCGCACGCCGTCAACGAAGCCGTCCGCCCCCAGCCAGGTGCGCACCGGGGTCATGAGGCCGACCGCCACCCCTGCGATGGTCGGGTGAATACCCGCAGCATAGACACCGCCCCACGCCACCAGCGCGGGCGCGACATACGCTAGCTTCGAGCGGACGCCCAGCCGCTGCATGAACCGTATCCCCGCCAGGCCGCCTGCGGCCACGAGCAGTCCTGACCAGTCGAGCCCCCCTGAGTAGAACAGGGCGATCACGATGATGGCACCAAGGTCGTCGATGACAGCGAGTGCCAGCAGCAGCACACGAAGAGCAGGCGGGACGCGCTTGCCGAGCAACGTCAGGATGCCAACCGCGAAGGCGATGTCGGTGGCCATGGGCACGCCCCACCCGGCGCGCGTGTCGGGCGAGCTGGCCAGCGCCAAGTAGATGCCGGCGGGCGCGAGCATTCCACCAAGCGCGGCAGCGGCCGGTAGGGCCGCACGGCGCCATTCCGACAGCTCGCCGCAATACATTTCGCGGCGGATCTCCACCCCCACGAGGAGGAAGAAGATCGCCATCAAGCCGTCGTTGACGGCCCATTCGAGCGGGCGCTCGAACACGAAGCCACCGATGCGAATGCCCAGCGGCGTGTGCCAAAGGTGCTGGTAGCTCGCGGCCCACGGTGAATTAGCCCAAATCAACGCCAACGCGGCCGTGAGCAGAAGCAGCACGCCACTTGCCGCCTCGATGTGCAGGAACCGTTCGAGTGGGCGCCCGGCCATACGGGCGAAGCGAAGTAGAGGACCCCAAGCTTCCGGCGGCGAGGTTTCTAGCGGGCTGTGGACTGGGTCTGAGCGTTTTGACATGGCAGGAGATCACGTTGTGCAGCTCGAGCCACCAACTGGCGTAGCGTTACGCGGCCGAGCTCGGGATCGATCTCGTCGTCACGGTGCTTTCGCCCCACTTGCAGCCGGCACCGGCACATTGCCAACTCGCGCTACGACGAGGCGGTCCAACGCCTCACTGACACCGATAACCTGCTGTCGTTTCGCGCCCGGATCGGGATCGACAGCGAGGTCCAACGCTCGGACCGTGGTGGCGAGCTCGGCCACCGCCGTAACGCCACGCACGGACGGCTGTTCGAACGCAAGTAGCGCATCCCGGCGGTGGCTCTCCGCGACGCCAAAATTTCGACGATCGAGCGCCAAAGCGACGAGAGATAGGTTGCGCCGCGCCGCAAGCAGCCCCCGGTCAGTTTCGCACGCGGCAAGGCTTGTCTGCCAAGCCGCGCGAGCTACGGCGTGTTGCTGGTCCACCTCCGTCAGTGCCAGTGCGCCCTGAAAGCGGCCGACACCGTAGGCGAGCGCCACGGAGCCAACTCCGATCGCAAGCAGCAGCCAGCGCTTGGACCAAGGCATGCCCGCACGCTCGGTCGATGAGCTGCGCGAGCCGTCAGGTGGCCCCTGTGGAGAGCCAAGGGGAGGCGTGGGTACCATCGTTTTTCAATAGCATGCGCGGCGGCATTTCTAATCGGTGGCCTCGTAGCGTTGTGCCCGACTCCTTTTGGCCCACGTGCCCTCCTACACGCACGAAGCGGCAAAAGCCGGTTCATCAGGGGGGACGGCTGGCACGTCGGGCGGCGTCGGGTCAGCGGTCGGGTGAACGCGCATCGACCTCTTCTTGGCTCGGCAGGATGCGGACGAGGTCCACGCTGCGCTGCGAGGCGCGCTCGACGCGAAGTTGCGTCCCATCCTCTGCCTTCAGCAGCTTGCCCGCCTCCGGCAGTCCCCCGGCCAGAAAGGCGCACAGTCCACCCAGCGTGGTCTGCCCACCACCAGCAAGCGCCAGCCCGAGCTCGCGATTGATTTCGTGAAGCGGCACATCGCCCCGAACCACCAGCGAACCGTCGGCCTGCGGGTGCATCGAAAGCGGCTTTTCGTGGCTTAGCTCGCTAAGCAATTCGCCTGTAAGCTCCTCGACCAGGTCGTCGATCGTGACGATACCGGCAGTGCCACCATGCTCGTCGAGCACGATCGCCAGCTGTTGGCGTCGGCGTCGCATTTCTTGCAACAACTCGGGCGCAGAAAGCGACTTGGCAACGAAGTAGGGCGCGCGGATGAGATCCTCGAGCACGACCAGCCGGCCTTCCCACGCCAGCGGCAACAGGTCCTTGTAAAGCACGTACCCGGCGATCTCGTCGAGGCTGCCGCTGTAGACCGGCAGCCTCGAGTGCGCGTGCTCGAGCACGATGTCTCGGAGAGCCTCTGTGCTGGCGCCTCGCTCGATGCCAACCACGCGCGTGCGCGGGACCATGACCTGCGCTGCCGTCAGCCTGGCAAAGCCGAGGGCGCGGCTTGCGATTTCTCCCGCGTGCTGATCGAGCGAGCCGGCTTCCGTTGCTTCTTCTACCAGCGCATGGAGCTCCACGGGCGAGAGACGGCTCGCTACGAAAGTCGGCTTCTCGCCCACGCTGCCCATCATCAGATTAGAGCTCTTTGTTAGCAGCCATACCAGCGGTCTCGCAGCCGTGGCCAGCCAGTTGAGCGTCGGCGCAATGAGCAGCGCATAGCGCTCCGAGTGGCGCATGGCCAACGACTTCGGCACGAGCTCACCAAGCACCAGGGATAGGTAGGAAACCAGGCCAACGACCAGCACGATTGAAGCAGGTTCGGCGCGCGCGCCCAGGGAAGGCTCGAGCAAGGGCTCGAGATCCTCGGCGAAAGTAGCGCCGCCGAACGCGCCTGCGGCCGCGCCGGCAACGGTGATCATGATCTGAACCGTTGCCAAGAACCGCTCAGGCTTGGCGCGGAGGCTCTCGACCATGCGTGCGCCGCGCCGTCCCTCCTCCACCAGCTGTCGAAGACGCAGCCTGTCCACGCCGACAATCGCGATCTCGGCCCCTGCGAAGAGTCCGTTGACCATTACCAGCAATAGAATCGTGCCTAGCTCGAGCAACATTACGCGAACGTTGTCGCACGGGCGCGCCGCTGAGCCAATGCGGCTTCAGCCCCTGAGCCCTGATGTGGAGCCCAGCCAACGGGGCCGCGCGCGTTGGCTGGAACTCGGGTCTCGACGCTACGGTTGCCGTTCGTCGTCAAGACTTTGAAAGAAGATTACGAGGTCTGCTCGTTCACCGGCACTCGATACGAAGAACGGGTGCGGTTCCGTTTCGCCCCGTGCGGGGTCAACGAGCTCAGCGAGGGAAGCTACCGAGCTATCGTTTCGTGCCGATGAACATCTTGGCTTCATCCGCGAGCTGAGCTTGCAGGCCTGCTCCTCTTCGTGGCGGTTTGGTGGTGAATGGCAGCGTCCGCGCAACCTTATGGTAACGTGGCAACATGCCTCGATCGACGCTCGTTTTGTCGCTTTCAATCGTGTCTCTGCTGGCCGTGGCTGCTTGCGGAAGCGACGGGGACAAGGGCGCTTCGAGCGGTGAGGGAGGGGTTGGAGGGACTGCACCGGCGGGCGAAGGCGGAGACGAGCAGGGTGAAGGTGGGGCCGAACGAGGCCAAGGCGGGGCCGAGCAAGCCGAAGGCGGGGCCGGGCAAGGCGAAGGCGGCAGCGATTCGGGCGTGGGCGGCGCCAAACCAACTGGTGACGTCCCGCCGGAGCTGGTCGGCATCTGGCAGCAGACGCGCGCTACGGCGGGCAACTACACGAACGGCTACGGCGACAACTTCTCCATCACTTCCGGTTTCAACGTCCAGCTGCGGATTCGAGCCAGTGGCGAGTACTACTTTGCTCATTCAGCGTCGGGCGTGTCCAAAACGTGCGGCCAAGTCACGTACCTGGATCACCACACCGGCGCCGCCATCCTCGATGGCACGACGCTGATCCTGCAGCCGACGGAGCGCCGGCTCGACGTGACCGACTGCGCCAATTCGCGGGAGGAGGACCTGCCCACCGAGCCGATTGCGCTGAGCATCGGCCTCGAAGAGTCGAGCTTTTCCTACGGAGGTCTGCGCACCTACCTGATGAACGTCGAGGGCGGACCGCACCCTTGGCAGCTGACCTTGCTGCATCGCCCGCCGCTGGCCGAGCCGCAGCAGCCGCCGCCGCCCGCGGAGTTCGTGCTGGGCGCGCCCGGACCGGTCGGAGAGATACAGGGGTTGTGGGCGGCAGCACCCGGCACCGACGTCGATTTCTTCGATCCCGCAACTGGCAAGTTCTACTTCCCGGAGCTCAATGGCAGCCTGCATCAATGGCTGCGCTTCGTCGGCGACTCCTACGAAACTGCCGTAGCCATTCAGAACATCAACGAAGAGGGGGCCTGTGAAAGCGACGCCATTTACTACGAGCAGGGGAAAGCCGTGTTTGCCGTCAACGAGGACGTCGGAAATCAGGGTTCTCACTTCCTCGGTCACGCTCGGCTCGAGGCCACGGCTGCCCGGCTGATCGTCAACGTTCGTGACTGCGAGCCCGACAACGAGGTATTCACCTACGACCTCCCGCCGCAGGTCAGCTACTACCGCTGGATCTATTTCTCCTCCGCAAGGCCGCCAGAGACCCTGACCATGGGTTGTGACACCTTCGCCCAAAGCGAGTGGCAAACCATGCTCTGCACAATCAAGCTAAACAGCTTCTTTCGACGCGAGTGAACACGACGGCCGCCGGGAGAGCGTCCCGGCACTCCAGTGCCAGCATGGCTCCTCGTGGTCACTCGCGGCGGCACTAATCGCGTTCGGCTCGAACCTTTCGCAGCAATAGGCATTGAGCTCGAGGCACTGTGGCCAACACCACCGGCCGACCCTCGGTAGCTACGGGCATGAGCCCCGCCTTAAAGGACATGGACGCCGTGGCGCCTGATGCCGACCGGTTGGGCGGCTTTGCACGAATCCTGCGCTGCTACGCCACTTTCGCGTGCTTCCAAAGCGCTGTGAGCTGCGCACGCACGTTGCTCAGCTCGCCGGCCAACGCCGCGTGATCCGTTTCGTCGCGGGTAAGCAGCTTGAGAATGGCTCGTTGCATGGGCGTGAGGATGCCATCGATCGCGAGCATCAGCAGGGTCACTGCTTCGGCGCGCTCCACACCAATCGCTTCGGCTACTCGTCGATGCAGGGGAAGTTCGCGTAGCGCGTTTTGCGCGCTGGTGACCGCTTCACGATGTGCGGGCGCGTTCGGCACTCTCAGCTCCAAATGTGAAACTAGAGGGACGATGTTCTGTGCCAGCGAGGCCAGGTCAGTCGCTGAGCCCAGGTTGGCGACGACGGCGCTGAGTCGCTCGGCCAATCCTTGCCAGCTTTCCCCGTCACAACGGATGCTGAAGCCTAGCGCGATGCCTTGCGCCCGCGGTCTGAAGACGAGCCAGCCGCGCGCTTTCCCCGTTGCGGAATCGATGGGGTGAGTCGCTTGCCAGAGCCGCTCGACGGACATCCAGTGGGGCGGATACTTGAAGCGGGCCACGTCGAGGATGAGGGCGAGATCGCGGGCTAGGTGATAGCCGCCGATGGGTGAGAAGTGCCCGCTCCCGGTCTGGCCGAGGGCAGAGCGATCGTAGGAAAGGACGAGGACTCCGTCACCCCCTGCGGCCGACGCGATTGCGGCTCGAAAGGCGGCAAGGTTGTTCGCGTCGCCCCGGACGAGCTGCACGTCGGCACCGTTGCAGCGGGCGAGGCAGGCCAGCTCGTCGATGTCGAGCCCGCGCTTGCGCACCTCGGCGAGCGGTACGCAACAATCGAGCAGCTCTTCGCTGAACCATCGCCAAGGTCCCTTCCACAGACGCCCGGGATCGATACCGAGGGCGTTGAGGCCCATCACCAGCGACCCAAGCCCGCAGAAGGCAGGATCTGACTGGGTGTGAAACTGTTCGGCCAATGGGAAATACCCGTCGAGCCCGCCGGTTGAAAGTGCCTCGCCGAATACCTCCAGACCATCGCGCGATGAGAACGCGACGGCTTCGGAGGGCAGGGGCCGGCGGTACAGCGTCTCGCTCATGCCCCACTGTAGTGCCGGGACGCAGGCTCGTCAGCTGAGGTGAAGCAGGCCAGGACCCGCGGCCGAACCAGCGCTGTTCCATGGTATGGGTCGGCCGAGATGAGCGCCTACTCTCGCGTACCGGCCGATACGGGAGAGGCTGCCCGCGACCTGTATGACCGCGTGGGTCGCTTGGGCGGACGGGCACGCCCATGTACCTGGCGCCCGAGGCGATCACGACGCCAGACGCGGTGGATGAGCGCACAGACATCTACGCTCTCGGAGCGGTCGCCTATTTCTTGCTTGCTGGACAGGACGCGTTCAGCGGAGAAACGGTGGTCGAGCTGTTGAGTCGTCACATGCTACAGGCGCCCCAACCGCCATCGGTACGCCTCGCAAAGCCGCTTCCCGGCCTGTGCATGGTGGCTCGATCACCGGTCGAAACCGCACACCGGGGCCCCTCCGGTCGCCCTGCGCTCGCCAGCGACCATGGCCGTTGACCTCCGCGGGCGGTCATCGCCTCCGACCGCAGTGACACGCGTGGACTAGTGCCGGGGAACGGCGCGCTCGACCTACCGGTCCATGACCCGTAAAAGCTCGGGCGCAATCGGCATACGCGCAAACATACTCACGCGCTCGTCCGTCGGCGGTCATTGAGCGCGAGCTTGCGCCCACTTCGCCACTAGTTCCACCACTTCGGAGTCGATGGGTTGGGCAAGGAGCCGCGCCGCACCCAAGATTGTCGGAGCTTGCTCATCGCGCCTAAGTAGGTGCGTGAGGTTGGCAACCACGTGCTGATCGACCGGGCCGGACACGAGCGCCGCAATGCGCGCCACGTCCGCGGGATCGCACTGCAGATCCTTTTCACCGCCGACGAGCAGCACGGGACAGCGCGTCGCGGCGTACACCTGCGCAGCGTCGGTGCTCAGGAGATCGCGCAGGCACTTTGCCGGCAAGCGCTGCAAGCCGACCCGCAACGCGGGCTCCGTGGAGCTCTTGAGCTTTTGAATCAGCTTGCGCTGGTTCGCGACTGGTCCGCCCATGAGTGAAGCCTATTTCGTGCCGACGGCCACGACCAGCTCGCACGGCCCCACGAAGGCTCCATCGCGCTCGAACTCGCCGAGCGCGCGCCCCACCTCTTGCCAAGTCGCGTCGCGCCCCGCTTGATCGAGAGACGACAACATTTGATGTAGCGCTCCGAACGATTCTTGCTCGAAACGCAGGCAAGCCGCGGCGGATTCCATGCGCAGCGGCGCCTGAATCCTCTCCGCCCTGACCTCGGAAAATCCGGCTTTTGCGAAGGCCTCCTCGAGCACGCCGGGACCACCGAGGCTGAACGGGCCGGGTTGACCGGGTAAAGGTGCCCCGAGCTGAGCGTGTCGGCGAACGACGGCCACCGGCGCGCTGAAGAAGCCGTTTTGTGCGGGTGTCGAATAGACGATGGCCGCGACCCGCCCGCCCGGCACGAGTACGCGACGCATTTCGCTCAGCGC
>JAYUYU010000566.1:0-4867 GCA_043752365.1 Myxococcales bacterium
CGGTGATTTGGCGGCTCGATGAGCGATGTAAAGACGGCGATCTCGCCCAAGCGTGAGCAGGACTACCCGGTTTGGTACCAAGAGGTCGTGCGCGAAGCCGACCTGGCCGAGAACTCGGACGTGCGCGGCTGTATGGTGATCAAGCCGTGGGGCTACGGCATCTGGGAAAGCATCCAGCGCGTGCTCGATCGCATGTTCAAGGCGACCGGCCACAAGAACGCCTATTTCCCGCTGTTCATCCCGCTGTCCTACTTGGCCAAAGAGGCCGAGCACGTCGAAGGCTTCGCCAAAGAGTGCGCGGTCGTGACGCATCATCGGCTGGAAGCGGCGCCGGGCGGTGGTTTGCGTCCCGCGCCGGGAGCTCAGCTGGCGGAGCCGCTGGTCGTACGCCCCACGTCGGAGACTATTATTGGGGCGTCGTTCGCCAAATGGGTGAAGTCCTACCGAGATTTGCCGATTCTGATCAACCAGTGGTGCAACGTGGTGCGCTGGGAAATGCGCCCGCGCTTGTTCCTGCGCACCGCCGAGTTCCTCTGGCAGGAGGGCCACACCGCGCACGAGACCGAAACCGAAGCGCGCGCGGAGACCGAGAAAATGCTGAAGGTCTACGCCGAGTTTGCGCGCGACTACCTGGCCATCCCGGTGTTCATGGGCGAGAAAACCGAAGGCGAGCGTTTCCCGGGCGCGGTGCAAACGTTGTGCATCGAAGCCATGATGCAGGACAGGAAAGCGCTGCAGGCCGGAACGTCGCACTTTTTAGGCCAAAACTTCGCCAAAAGCAGCGGCATCAAGTTCCTGTCGCGCGACAACAAGGAAGAGCTAGCGTGGACTTCTAGCTGGGGCGTGAGCACGCGCTTGGTCGGCGCCATGATCATGGTGCACGCCGACGACGACGGCATGATCGTACCGCCGCGCCTCGCCCCAACCCACGTCGTGATTCTGCCCGTCACGCCGAAGCCGGAGACGCGCGACGCCGTGATCAAAGCCGCGCGCGAGCTGGCCGAAAAAATCCGCGAGCAGCTGTTCCACCGGCTGCCAATCGAGGTCGAGGTCGACGAACGCGATCTGGCGGGCGGCGCCAAGAGCTGGGAGTGGATCAAGAAGGGCGTGCCGCTACGCATCGAGATTGGCCCGCGTGACTTGGAGAAGGGCAGCGTTGCCCTTTACCGCCGCGATCAGGGCGTGAAAGAGAAAACGTTTCCGGCCGTGGCAGACGCAGTGGCCAGCTTGCCGGCGCTACTGCAGGAGATCCAAGACAACCTGTACAAGAAGGCCTTGGCGCTGCGCGATCAACACACCATCAAAATTGACTCCGAAAAGGACTTCTACGCGTTCTTCACGCCCAAGAACCCGAACAAGCCGGAGATTCACGGCGGCTTCGCCCTGGCGCACTTCAACGGCTCGCCCGCCGTGGAGGAGAAGTTGAAGAACGATTTGAAGGTCACCGTGCGCTGCATCCCGCATGACCTCGAAGTCGAGCCGGGCACCTGCATCTTCACGGGCGAGCCCAGTCGTCAGCGTGTGATTTTCGCAAAGGCGTACTGACGGGCATGAACGTCGTGCCGCTGTGCCAGTGGCACAGGTGCCGGCCTAGCGAGAATTCGGTTAACTGCCTGTAAGTGTTGACTTATATTTCTGGCGCGCGCTGTGCCGCGTTGGCACGGAGTCTGCAATGGGAGGGGCGAGGAGACTCGCATGACTCACGTTTTCGCTCATGGTCGTTCGCACACCGCTCTCGCGCTGGTTCTAGCGCTCGGTTCCGCCCTGGTCGCCTGCAGCAGCGACAAAACGGAGCGCGGCAAGACGCCGGAGCTCATCGAGGGACAGACCGACTTCAGCTCGGCGCCGCCCAACGGCAGCACTGGCAGCGGTAATCTCAGTGAGCAAGCCTCCGGCTCCGCTGACAACGCCTCAGCCGGGCCTGCAGCCGGCGGCAAGGGCGCGACGCAGACCGAGCGCAAGGTCGAGGAGACCGACCTGTACCGGCTCGACGGCGATCGCCTCTACTACTTGAACCAGTACCGCGGCCTGATGGTGTTCGACGTGAGCAACGTCGACCAGCCGAAGCTGCTCGGGCGCTCGCCCATTTACGGCTCGCCCGTTCAAATGGTGGTGCGGGACGGCATCGCCAGCGTGGTGGTGGCGGACTGGTACGGCACGCTGGAAGACGGTTCGCCGTTTCACGGCTCGATTGTGCGCGGCATCGACGCGCGTGATCCGGCAAACATGTTGATCACGGGCGAGGCGCACTTGGGCGGCTGGGTGCGTGACACGCGCGTCGTCGGCGACGTGCTGTACGCGGTGACCGAGCGCTACCCTTGGGATTACGGCTGGTACGAAGGCTACGGAGTGGGTACTGCCGTCGGAGGTGGCCCAACGTCGGCGCAAGTCAGCGTGACGAGCGTGAACTTTGCTGGCGGCGATGTCACGACCATCGACGCGTACGATGTGCCCGGCTACGGCGGCGTGTTCAACGTCACGCTCGACTCGATTTTGCTCGCTTCGGACGTGCTGACTAACGTCGACCAGTACGGCAACGGCACTTACACGGGCACGAGCGCGCTGCGTTACCTCGACATCAGTGACCCGGGTGGCAGCATCGTCGAGCGGGGCCAGGTGGTGGTTCAAGGCTCGGTGCAGAGCTGGGGCGCGGACGGAGGTCGCTGGAACCTAGACTTCGCGGACGGCAAGACCGCCCACGTCGTGGGGCGCAGCTACAGCTACAGCACGGGTGCGAACACGAACGGCATCAGCATCTCGACCGCCGACTTCAGCAATCCCGACGCGCCCAAGGTCACGGGCTACCTGGAGACGGCCATGCCCGGTTGGGACGCCGCAGCGCGCTTCGACGGAACGCGGCTGTACCTGTCGCCGACCAGTTGGGGCTGCAGCTACGACGGCACTACCGTGACGGGGTCGGTGCAAACGCCGCTCGACGTGTACGACCTGTCCGACCCTGCCAAGCCTAAAAAGCTCGGCTCGGCTAGCATTGAAGGCCAAATTTCGCTGATGATTCCGAACGGCGACCGCCTGTTCGCGCTCGGCAATCACTACGATTGCGGCAGCAACTACGCCAGCCCCATCGCGCTTGCGTACTTTGACGTGACCGACCCGACCAAGCCGCGGTCGCTCGGCAGCGCGGAGTTTGGCAAGGGCTGGGCGTGGACGCCGGCAGCCGGCACCTTCAAAGCCTTCACCAAGAACGACACCGAAGGCTTGGTGGTGCTGCCGTTCAGCGGCTGGGATCCAGGCGGCTACGCCTACAACAACGGCCTTCAGCTGATCGAGTTCACGCCCGAAAGCATCGCCACCTCTGGCACGGCCAAGACCAAGGGCTGGGTCGAACGCGGCATTTTCGTCAAGAACCGGCTGGTTTCGTTGAGCAACCTGGCGCTGACGGTGGTCGACTTCAGCGACCACGCAAACCCGAGCGTGGTGGCCGAGCTGACATTGGCGCGCAACGTCGTGAACGCCAAGCCGGTGGGCGGCGACAACTTGGTCGAGGTTTCGAGCGATTTTTGGGACAACGACACCGACCACTCGGAGCTGCGGGTCTTGCCGATCGCGCAGGCCGAAGAGAACGTGACCGATGCCACTTTGGCGAGCCTGGCCATCAACGGCGTCAACCCGACGGTGTTTCACGATGGCGACATGAGCTACATCGTGAGCAGCGTGCGCCATGAGGTGCCGTGTCCGGAGGGGCAGGGGCCGTATCCAGGCGCTGAGGCGAAGGAGCCCGACGCGCCTGCTTACAAGTGCCACTCGTGGACGCAGGAGGTGCAAATTGTCGATACCTCGAAAGGCGGCGCCAAGCTGCGCGGCAACGTGGCGTTGCCCCAAACCGGCGTCGACTACTACGGGGGCTGGGGCTGGTACGGCTGCGGCATGCACGACTGGTACTACGGCTCAGACGTCGTCCAAGTGGCGGGTAGCAAGCTCGCGTTTCGGCGCTGGCTGCCGCAGTACGACGCCGCGGGCGAGTACGTGGACGCGTTGCAGTCCCTGTACGTGGTCGACGCTTCCAATCCTGACGCTCCGTCCGTCGGGTCGACGGTCGTGACGCGCGAGCAGAAAGGCTGGTGGGGCAACCTGCGCGCGGTCGGTGACCAACTGTACGCCTCGCACTACGAATGGCAGGACGAGCCGTATTACGACGAAGCGGCGGGCAGCTACTACCCGGGCGTCGTGCGCTACTACATCGACCGCATCGACTTGACCGACGCTTCGAAGCCGCGCGTCGCCGAGAAAATCAACGTGCCGGGCTTCTTGGTCGGCGGCTCGGAAGACGACCCGAGCCTGGTGTACACGATGGACTACCGCTGGGACGGCACGCGCACGACCAACGACTTGGCCGTGTTGAAGCTGTCGGGCGGCCGCGCCTACTTGCAGGGCCACGTGGCGATTTCCGGGTACACCGGCAACGTGTTCGTGCGCGGCAGCACGGCCTACTTCAGCGCTCAGAACTGGGAGCAAGAGAACTCCAGCGTTCGGCTCTACCAGGTCGACTTGAGCGATCCGAGCCGCCCGGTCGTGCTGCCTTCCAAGCAGGCCAAGGGTTGGGGGTGGCTGCTGGGCGTCGAGGGAGATCGCGCCATCGTTACGTCCGGTTGGGCCAACCAAGGCGTGGACATCTTCAAGCTGTCGCCAGGCAAGGCTCCGGCCTTCGACCAGTTCGTTCGCACCCGGGGCTGGTGGACGTCATCGCTGGCCCGCCGGGGCGACCAGATGCTGCTGGCGAGCGGCTACTGGGGCACGCAGGTCGTCAACCTGAAGTAGCGTCGTGCGTCGCCCTGCCGACCAACGAAAAGAAAAACCCCCGAACTCTTGCGAATTCGGGGGTACTTTCAGCGGGGCGGACGGGACTCGA
>JAYUYU010000567.1:0-26844 GCA_043752365.1 Myxococcales bacterium
CACTCACCGAGCAGCACGTGGTTCCAATCTTTGCGATCGAACGCGCTGCTCTTGAATAGCCACTGGTTCACCGGTGCCGGTAAGCCATGCTTGATGGTGCGCTGGGTGATGCCCAAGTCTTTTCCGACCAGCTTCTGCAGCGCCTTGCGCAAGATCCACTTGCCGTGACCCTCGCGGTACTTCAGGTCATCCGCGAGCTTGGTCGAGAACTCGACGATGCGATAGTCGAGGAACGGATTTCGCACCTCTAGCGAGCTGCCCATGCTCAAGCGATCTGCCATGACCAGCAGCGGCTGCATGAAGACGGTTGCTTCCAGGTAGCTGAGGTTCTGACCCAAACTGCAGTGCTTCCGCCAAGACTTGCCGAAGTAGTCCAGCAGCATGGGCACGCCGGCCAGCCCTTGACGGCTGGCCATGCGACAGAACCGTTCGAGCGGGGTGCCAAAGTAGCGAGCGCACAGCGTGCCGTACGGTCCGGCGAAATGGGGTGCTAGGTCCTCTTGCTCCCTCAGCAAAAGCTCGTTGCGGTAGTAGCCGTTGAACAGCTCATCGGCCCCTTCGCCGGAAAGAGCGACCACGAAGCCGTCGCGACGGGCAGCGCGCGCCAAGCAGAACAGCGGAAACACGCTGAAGCTGCCTACGGGAAATTCGATGTGACGCGCAAGGTCACTGAATGTCTCCAGGAACTCTTCGCGGGTGGGCACCACGATCCGCGGCTCGAATCCCAGCCGCTCGGCAAACTCGAGCACCAGCTTGCGCTCGTCGATCGTGCTCGCGAACTCCTCGAACTGAATCGTGTAGCTAACGTCGAGCTTGAGAATAGCCTGAATGAGTGAAGAATCGACGCCACCGGAGAGAAAGATGGTGACCGGTACATCGGCAACCTTGCGCACCTTGCAGGCGTCGGCGAACAGGTCGATGAACTGATCGACGGCTTTGTCGGGATCGGTGAGCTCCGAAGTAGGCTCGGGGAAGGACCACCAACGGCGGATCTCGATGTCGTTCTGGTTCGCGTCGTACACCAAGTAGTGACCACCCTCGAGACTCTTGACGTTCGAGAACGGCGTAAAAGAGTCGAAGTAGAACTCCAAGGCGTTGCAGATCGGCACCTCGGCGAATTCAAGGTGAGTCAGCGCCTTGAGCTCGGACGCGAACGCGATACCGCGCGCGACGTGCGTGTAGAACAAGGGCTTCTTCCCGAGACGGTCACGCGCCAGGAACAGCTTGTCGTTGTGCCAAATGGCGATCGCGAACATGCCGTTGAAGCGTTCTAGACAGGCCGGCCCCCACTCCAGGTAGGCCGCCAACGCCATTTCGGTGTCGGTCGGGGTTTCGAAGCGATGTCCCTTCGCTTCCAGTTCATGACGGAGCTCGAGCCAGTTGTAGATTTCGCCATTGAACGCAATGACCGCGTCCCCCTTGGTCATGGGGGTGGGCACGTCTTCCTTGTAGACGACCGACAAGCGCGTCTGACCGATGACCATCGGACGGCCGCTCTGCGACGTGACCACCACGCGGGCTTGCTGATCGGGTCCTCGGTGACGGAGCAGCCGTTCGGCGTCCCGACTAATTAACTCCGGAGCACCGCCAAAGATCCCGCACAAGGGTCCCTCCTCTGTCGTGACCTAAACGACCCAAACATTCGAAATTGCAGCCTAGCACGCCGTCCATACCATGGCAGCGGCGCCGTCGAAGCCCAAATGACAACCTTGGGGCGACCGTGTTAGACCACTGCCGGCGACGCCGCGCATGGCCACAACTGACCCCAGTCTGGACCTCTCCCGCGCTGCGACTGGGCTCGACGAGCGGAGCCCGAGTTCGCGGTATCGAGACGCATTTCCTCTTGGCCTGGCGCTGCAGGCAGTGGCGATCTTTACCGGCGTGGGCGCGTCCCTCGGTTTGTTCGTCGCTTTGATCCGCATCCGTCAAGCGGTGCTCGCCGATTTCCTCGACAGCAATTTTATAGGGCCGACGGCTCGCGCCTCGCTCAGCATCGGATTCTTGGTCGGCGCGGGCAGCGGCGGCCTCTTGTCACTCCTCTACGTGTTGCTGCGCCGCCGCGACGGCGTACCAGGTCTACGTCGCGCCGCCGACGTGGCGTTTCCGCTGGCCGTCGCCTTCCTGCTACCGAGTCTCTTCTCGGCGCGGCCGTGGAACTCGCGCCCCATGGTGTTCTTGGTCTTGCTCACAGCGACTGCGCTCGCATTCCAGTGGACGTTGCGGCAAGCGCTCGCCGCCTGGCCTGCCAACGTGAGCGCCTGGTTCGCGAGTGTTTGGCCTAGCTCGCCACGCACTCGGCGCTGGTTGCCGCTCGGCCTCGTCCTAGTGGCCAGCAGCGCATACGCCCTCTATTTCAGCCATTACACCATTCTCAATCACCAGCGAATGGGCACGTCTGGCTTCGATCTCGGGATCAACATCAACTGGTGTTACAACGCCTTGCAGGGGCATTTGTGGCGCAGCACGGTGCTGTTCGGCGAGTCGGGCGGCCACTTCCTCAGCAACCACGCCATCTTCGCCATGCTGTGGTACCTGCCGCTCTTCGCGCTGAAGCCGGACGGGGAGTTCTTTTTAATCGCTCAGGCGGTGATGGTCGGGTTCGCCGGGACCACCCTCTACTTATTCGCGTCCTCGCAGATCCCGCGTTGGTCGGCGGTCGTGGTGGCGTTCGCGTTCCTGCTGTTCGCGCCTCTGCACGGTCCGAACTTTTACGACTACCACGAGCTGCTGCCTCCGCTGTTCTTCCACTTCCTTCTCTACTGGGCGATCGCCACCCGCAGAAATTGGCTTGTCTGGCTGGTCGTACCCATCATCTGGTCCTTTCGCGAGGACATCCCGGTAGGCACCTGTGTGCTCGGTCTGTTTCTGTTGCTCACCGGCATCCGCCAGCGTCTAGGCCTGGTACTTGCGGTCACGTCGCTGGTTTGGTTCGTGATTTTGAAGTTCGGCATCATGGCTTGGGCCGGAACCTGGTGGTTTGCCGGCATTTATAAGGATCTGCAGCCGTATGGCACGACGGGCTACGGCCCCGTGGTGCAAACCATGCTGATCAACCCGCCCTACTTGCTGAAGACTCTGCTGACGGAAGAGAAGCTCGTGTACTTCCTGCACATGATGGCGCCGGTAGCGCTCTTGCCCATGCGGCGCGCCGCGTTGTTAATCCTGGCTCTTCCGGGCTTCGCCTTCAGCCTGCTGACCACTGGCTACGCCCCGACGCTCTCGATCGCATTTCAATACACGTGTCACTCCGTGCCCTACATCTTCGTGGCGTCGGTGCTCGCCCTGAGGGTGATCGGGCGGGGTGCACTCGGCCACATCCGGCGCCGCGCGGCGGTGGGTGCGGTCGGGCTGGCGGTGCTGAGCCACAGCTATGTCTTTGGCGCAGTACTGCAGCACGAGACGTTCATCGGGGGCTTCTCCAAAATCGAGTTCAAGATGACGCCCGCCGAGCAGAAGCGCTATCAAACGCTCAAGCGCTTGGCCGCCTCCATCCCGCGCGAAGCCAGCGTGGCGGCCTCCGAAAACGTGGTGCCGCACGTCGCGTCGCGCGCCAATGCCTTTACGCTGAAAGACGGCGCCGCAGCCGATGCCGATTATGTTTTGCTGCATGGGCCCGCCGTGGCCCAGGACGCCTCGAAGACGGCGTTGAACATCATGTTTGCTCGCGACGAGTACGGCCTCATCGCGCAAGGCGACGACCTCTACTTGTTCAAGCGTGGAGTGTCGACTCCCGAAACCAAGGCTGCCTTGTCAGCCCTGCACATCAAGAAGCCCAAGAAAAGCAAGAGCAGTGATGACTAGCGCCCCCGAAACCCAACCCGGCGCGGCAAGTGAACCGGTTGTCAGCGCAGGTGCGCCCGCGCCGGTTAGCCCCAACTCAGCGCCGCGAGGCTTCTTCGAGTGGTTCTGGCGCGGGAAATCGCTGCACATTGCCCGAGCTTACCGCACGCAGCTGCCGTTCGTCGAACAGGCTCGGCTGAAGCACGCTTTGGCCGCGCTGGAGCTAGCGGACCGCGCCTACGACCCCGTCGACCCGCTGAAATCGGGCTCGTCGCTCGGGCTAGCCATCTCGCTCTATCGCGAAGCCGTCTACTTCGCGCTGCTCGCGCAGAGCGAGCGCTTCAACGGCCCCGATCTAGCCGCGCTCTTCCGAGATCTGCCCCCAGACCTGCTCGAGTTTGCGGCGGGCAGCGCGGAAAATCTACGAGCCGTCAAGCTCGCGCTCGTCGAGCGCAGCTTCGTTCAAACCGCCGACCTTCCGCAAGAGACGCTACCCAGAGACGCAAACCTGGCACGTGAATTCGCGCATGCACTAGTTCGCAAGAAGCTGCTACCCGAGGCGCGCGTGGGCTCACTGCTGCTGCAACGCGGCGCGCGCAGCGCTGGCTTGACCGTGCTGACCGTGGCTCTGATGGTCGGTGCCGTCCTGACGTTTCAACGCCTAACCTTGAAGCCTGATTTAGCGTTCGGTAAGCCGTGGCGCGCCAGCAGCAGCCTCGACACCTGCAAGCCAAAAGAGCACTTCTGCGCGTCAGCCCACACCGACATCTTCTTCCACACGGTCGACGAGCCAAACCCTTGGGTCGAGATTGACTTGGGTAAGCCCACCGCTTTCTCGCGGCTAGATATCACCAACCGCAGCGACTGCTGTGCCGAGCGCGCCGCCCCGCTGGCCGCCGAGGTCAGCCTCGATCAAAAGACCTGGCGCGAGGTGGTGCGGCGCCCCGACAACTTCAGCGTGTGGAGCCCCAAATTCGCGCCCCAGAATGCCCGCTATGTGCGGGTGCGGGCGCTTCGACGCACGATTCTTCATCTCGAAAAAATCGCCGTGCGCGCAGGTTGATGCCCACCGAGCGTCCCGACGGCACCGCCGCCGCTTCCAGCAGCAGCGCGAACAAGACGCCGCTTAGCCGAGTCGTTCCGCGAATCGTTGCCTCGGTGCTAATCGGAGGCGGTTTCTTGTGGCTGCTCATGCGCGGCGGCCTGCCGCTCCTGCCTCCGAGCTCGGCCTTGGCCCACCTGCCCGTGGCCCACCTGCTGGGCTACTTCGCGCTGTTACTCGGCGGCATTGCCCTGCGCACGCACCGGTGGGTGTATCTGATCCGACCCATCGCCCCGGAAGTGCCTGTACGACGCATCATGGGCGTCTGCATGCTGGGCTTTGCGGCCGTGTTCTTGGCACCGCTGCGCAGTGGCGAGCTGGTGCGTCCGTACCTGATTTCGCAGACAGGCAGGCCAACCTTCATGCAAGCGGCCGGCACCGTGGCTGCTGAACGCATCATCGACGGCTTGATGGTCACCTTTTACACGTTCGTCGCCTTGTCGCTGGCCACGAAGATCTCGCCTTTGCCCAGCAAGCTGGGGGATTTGCCGCTACCCGTCGCCGCCGTGCCGGCGGCCGCTTACGGCGCGCTCATCGTGTTCAGCTGCGCCTTTGCGGGCATGACCGCCTTCTATTTGGCGCGCGGTCTAGCTGGCCGGGTGACGCGCAAGGTGGTCGGCGTGGTCTCGACGCGCGCAGCCGAGTTTGCCGCGGGTACGTTGGAGCGTCTCGCCGACGGGCTCAGCTTCCTGCCCTCACGAGGAAACCTGCTGCCCTTCCTGCGCGCGACGCTCGGGTATTGGGTATGCGGCATCCTCTCGCAGTGGGTTTTGCTGCGCGGTTTGGGGCTTGATGCCAGCTTGGCCCAAGCCACCGCGTGCGTCGGAATTCAGGGGCTGGGTTCGCTGGTCCCAGCCGGGCCCGGCATGTTCGGGGCCTACCAGATCGCGGCTTTTTCGGCGCTGGCCATGTTCTTCCCGATGGCCCAAGTCACGACGGCCGGGGCGGTCTTCGTGTTCGTGACCTACACGGCTCAACTGTTGGTCAACGGCCTGCAACTCGTGGGCGGGTTCTGGCTGATCTCGAAGGCCAAGACGTAGCGCAGGGCCGCCGCACGACCGAGAATGACGTCCGACGACTCGACGATGAATGACGGAACCGAGGGCGAGACCGGAGCGCTGCTCCGCGGCCTTGAGCTCGTGTGGCTGGTTCCCGAGAGTCAGGTAGTCCCGCTGTCGAGCGCGGGCCCACTGTCATGCGGGCGCGACGAGAGCTGCGCTATCCGTATTGCAGGGCCGTCCACCTCCCGAGAGCATGCGAGCATCCAGAAAGATGGCCCGATCTGGACGATTCGAGATCTGGGAAGCAAGAACGGTGTTTGGGTCAACGGCCAGCGGGTGCAGAGCGCCTGCCTCGAGGCCGAGGCGATCGTGAGGGTCGGCGACGGGGTGGCCGTGGTGGTGCCCTCGCCCGTCGAAGGGCAGCGCGGTCTCGCGCGGCTTGCGCCAGGTCTGCTGGGTGGGCCACGCCTGGCGCTGGTCGCCCGGCAAGCACGCTTAGCGGCCCAGAGTGATCTCAACGTCGTGCTCGAAGCGGAGTCTGGAAGTGGCAAAGAGTGCTTCGCTCGAGCCATCCACTCGTGGAGCGGACGCACAGGAGATCTCGTTCCCATCAACTGTGCCGCGTTGCCCGCGAATCTTGCCGAGGCAGAGCTGTTTGGCTACTTGCGCGGCGCCTTTACCGGGGCGGAACGCAACCACCCCGGGTACTTTCGCGCCGCCGCCGATGGGACGCTCTTTCTGGACGAGGTTCTGGAGCTGACTCCGAGCCTCCAAGCCAAGCTACTTCGCGCTGTCGAGCACCGTGCGGTCGTGCCGTTGGGCTCGGCCCAATCCGTGCCGGTGGCAACGCGGATCGTGGCTGCCTGCCAGACCTCGATGGCGGATGCGGCGGACAGCGGACGAATGCGCCCCGACCTTTTCGCCCGACTCAATGGAATCACGATCCGCATCCCGTCGTTGCGGCAACGGCGCGAGGACATACTGCCGCTGTTCCAGCACTTCCTCAGCGAGGCCGGGCCCGACGCTCCACCTAGCCTCAGCCCGGCGGCGGTCGAAGCACTTTGTCTTCACGACTGGCCACTGAACGTGCGCGAGCTCGAAAGCGTGGCGCGGCGTCTCGTCGTGCTCCATCCAGGAGAAACCTCGATCAGCCTCAGCCAGCTCGCGGGCCTGATCGGACAACTGTCGCTTCGTTCTCAACCCGTCGAGGAAAGCGGCAGAGGCGACCCGATATGGAACGGCTTGCTACGGGCCCTGACTACCGAGAATGGCAACGTGCTTCGTGCCGCCGAACTCGTCGGTATCTCTCGACAGCGAGCGTACCGAATCCTGGCTCGTCACCCCGAGTTCGACGTGGCCAGCTTGCGCCGATCTTGATGCGCCTTTCGCGAGCTCGGCCTCGCGTCGCATCATCAGGGCGCGCAGCCAGAACCCGACGAGCACGACGATCGGCAGCTGGACCAGGTACATCATGTTCGAAATCCACGGCCCCTGGCTCATGAACACCGTTTGTGCCGGAAAGTCCCCGGCCGCCCCCGGAACGTCTGGCGGGAGCGTGAGCCAAAACTTCGAGAACAGAGCGGTCACTAGCGCGAGCTGGGTCATGGCCTTCCGACCCAGGTCCAAGTCGTCCAGCACCTTGATCACGAAGGGCAGGATGATCGCCATAAACGTGTAGCCATGGCGCGCCTCGCTATCGAGACCGAAGAGCGCTGCCAGCACGCCGATGGCCACCAGCGCAGCACCGCGATCGTGTAGGAGCGCCACGACGGCTCGCCAGCGGAGCAGCGCCACCAGGATGACGGGACCGAAGTACACCACATACCCCAACAAGAAGATCCCGGGCTTGAGCGTGGAGAACAAGGCCGTGCTCTTGATCCACCCGTCGAAGCCCCTCACCTCCGGAACGGACCAGCGCGCTTGCGCGTACTTCACCGCAGCCAGCACTGCGATGGCGAGCGCGCCCTCGAACGTTGCGACCGCCCGCAGGTAGAATTGCGGACGATAGAGATCACCAAAGTTTGCGAGTTGGCGAAGCGCCAAGAAACAGTACGCCACCGCGATGAGCACGCTGAGCCGCACGGCCTGGGGCATGGTGTCCGCCGGGGCGAAACTCGCTGGCATGTAGCCGCTACGAACGATGTGGAAGCTGAAAAGCCCCCACGCCAGCGCCGCCGTGCCGGCGAAGACTAGGTGGAGCTTGAGCGGAGCCGCTGTGGGCTCGCCTCGCTGCTTCCCGAACAACAGCAAAAGAAAGCCCGGTGCGATCAGCGACGGCCAGGCAAAGGCTCCGACCAACAGGCACGGCGCGATCACCCAAGCTCGCCTCACCAGGTAGGCGTAAAGAAAAACGAACCCGAACGCAAAGCCCCACAGGTCGCCGAGGACGGGGTACCAGGTCGTGAACTTGACGACGCCATACGTGCCGAACATCGCCAGGGTGCCGAAGAGCATTGCCGTGGCGCGGATCTGCAGCACGCGTGCAATCTTCGTCCATACCAGCGCTCCCAGGAACATGAGCGCGACGTTCATGACCTGAAAGGCGGCGACCACCGTCGCGGGCGTTGGTTGAATATGCAGTGCCTTCAGGGACGCCCAGGCAACCAGCGAGGGAAAGGCGCGCTGAATGTCATAGCTGCCGAGCTTGCCTTGGACCGCGTGCTTCGGAAAATCGAGAGCCCAGGTGCCGTAGCTGCAGCCATCGTGTCCAAAACCGTCACAGGCCGTAAATTTCTCCTGCAGAAACGTGGCGAGCGCAAACAGGGTCGCAACTGCCAGCGCGACGGGAAGGTCCAGGCGCCGTGCCAATAATCCGGAATCGTCGTCTGTCGCCACCCGTGCCTCCAACCGCCCTATCGCAAGCCGCGTGCCAGCCCGCTCTGCTGGCTTTGCGGAGAAAACCTCCGTGCAGCTATGCCAGCTTGAGCCAGCCACGGCGTTTTCGTGCAAGCGCTGACATAGCTGCGCGCGTGCTCGGCGTGTCTTGCGAGGGGGGGACGGGTCAGCACTGTCCGGTCATGTCCGAGCATGTAACGTGATCAACTCGCGCTCAGTCGACGGCGCTGGGGACACGACTTCGAATCTCAGGTTGCGTGTTGCTGACTGAGCACGTGGCCGTTAGGCTTGCTGGATGCTTCATTCGATGAAGGGTTGGGGAGCTAGCGAGAATCACGCCCGCCTGGCATCACTGCTGGCGTGCGCCGCCACCGTTGGCGCTTGCGGCGCCACAGTGTCGAAAGACGAGCCCGAGGCCGTCGACAATTCGTCGGGCGACGCGTCGACAGTCGGAACCGGCAGCAGCGGAGGCGCAGGCAATTCGGAACCTGGCGCTGCGGGTGAAACCAGCCCCGCCGGCGCTGGGCGTAAAAGCAGCTCCGCGGGCGCGACGGGCGACGGCGGTGAGCCTGCGGTGGCTGCAGCGTTCCCCGCGGTCTACGAAGGCGTTGCCGTGCCGGCGCCCAGTGAGGCGTGCTTCGGCGCGAGCAACGGCAACGAGCCGGACCAGCTACCCGCGGCCTATGTCTTGAGCGCAGACGACGCCTTGGCCGAAGCGACGGGCGAGCTCGTGTATTACGCCACCGACACCACCAACCTTTCGGCCGTGGCCAGCGACGACGAAAACCTCTACCTGTGTCACGGCGCAGTCGTGAAGATCCCCAAGGACGGGACCGCGCCGACAATCTTGGCGCGGGACGACTGCGGCTGGGGCATCACGCAGGCCGAAGATCGCGTTATTTGGATCGGTGATGCAGGACCGGAGGGTGGGCAAGCGATCCGCTCTATCTCCAAGGATGGCGGTGATGCCTCGACTCTGGCGACGGCCACCAACGCCATGGCTATAGCGGCGCACGGCTCCAACATTTGGTGGAGTGAGAACATCCCAGAGATGAACGGAAACCCTCCTACCGGTGTCGTCGCGACCAGCACAGTGGCAGGATTACCAAAGTCGCAAACTTCGCAGGGTTTTGGCGACATCGTGCGCCTGGCCGTCGATGCGCGTTCACTGGTTTGGCTCTCTTACGGCGCGGTGATGCCTCGGCCGATGGTGTTCCGTTACGATCGGACGCTCGGGAACGCGGACATGTGGTTCGACGGTTGGGGTACGGACAGCGCCGGGCTGGGGTTCGACGGTTCTGGCATCTACGTCGCTTCCTACCTCGCCGGTGGAGCCAAGCTAATCCGCGTTGACGCGGTTTCGAAGAACGCGACTCTTGAGCTGGCCTCGGTGGCGCTCGGCAGCGGTAGCTGGTCGAGCTCCAGCAAGCCCCAGTTATCTCGGGGAATGGCCTCCAACGGCCATTGGCTTTGGGTCGCTTCCAACGGACAACCAGGCTTCTACGCGAGCATCAACGCGCTGCCGGTCATGGGTGGCGCCCCGATTCGGGCTGGCTCGTGCAAAAGCTTCGTCACCGAAATCCTAACGGATCCGAGTGGCGTGTTCGTCGTGACCGCCAATCCGACCAGCGTCTGGGTATTGCCGCGTGAACCGGGCTGACACCTGGAGCGAGGGACGCTAGGTAGCGCTCGTCTCACTCCAGCCCCCGCAGAATGTCGGTGTTGCCGTCGGCGTCGCTGCGGAACAGCTGCGGAGTGTCGCCATCGGCCAGGACTGCGATGCCTACGACTTTGCCGAGCGAGTCGGAAGTGGAGAGCGCGACCCATGACGCCTGGCGCGACTCCGCCGGGTAGATCCAAACGGCTCCCTCCGCATCCAAGGCGTAGATCAGGAGCTGGCCGACATCGACGGCCTCCAACTCGACCACGTCTTGCGGCAAGGGGGCCAGCGACCTCCACTCGTCGAATCGTGAAGCGCCGTCCGCAATGAGCGCAGTCTGCACGGCGCCTGCGCGGTCCACGGTCACGATTTGCGCTTTGCGATTGCGTCGTTCGAGGGCAGCCACGCGCAGCGCGCCGTTTCCTTGCAAGCCCTGCCAGGCCCCGTAGTCGGCGTAGGCAGTCTCAGCGACCTTGGTGCGAACGAAAACGCGACCACGATCCACCACGTAGACGCGCGACAGCTTGCCACCCACCGCTGTAACATCGCTGAGCAGGCTGGAGCGGTCAGGCAAGCTGAAGGGCAGCCACGGGCTCCAGCCCTGCGTGGAGTCCCGACGGACAAACAAGACCCCAGTATCGGAGAGCGCAAACACCTCGGGTTGAACATTCGCGAGGTTCATCGCCGCGAGCTGCGTGACCCGAGGCAACAGCTCGAAGCAAACCCATGGTGACCACTCGGCTGGCATGCCGTCTGAAACGCGGTAAAGAACCGAGCTCGAAGGCTCGTCCCAGGAGTAGAGCAGCGCCCCTGTGCCGGTACTCGTCTTAGCGACGGCAAGTCTGGCCAAGGCCTGCACTCCAACCCCTTCATACAGGTCGCACATTGGAAGCAGCGTGGGCTCCTCGGCGCCGAGCGCGTCGCCACCGCCACCGCTACCGCCGCTAGACTCGTCGCCACGCCCCGCTCCCCCACCGACTGGAGCCCCCACACATTCTGCAGCGCTGGCGCAGTCGTGAAAGCCGTGCTGGCTGCAGCCCATGACTACCCCAAGGCCCAGCAGGGCCACCCCGAATGAGTGGCCGCGTCGGCGCGCCACTACGCCTGTCCCGTCACGCGAGCGCATTGGATGCCACAAGTTAGCACGGACATACGCGCAAGAACGCTCGCTTGGCCTGAGCTCGGGGCGCTGACCGGCGCCGGCCGACTCCCGGCGCTAGACAACGCCGAGCTAGGGTGGCTATCTGTTCTACGGCGGAGAGATGGAGCCCACGACGACTGCTTCCGATGTTGACGGCAAGTTCCCCGCTGATGTGGCGAGCGCGAGCCTGGTGGGGACGATCCTGAGTGGGCGCTATCGCGTACTCTCGAGGATAGGCGCCGGGGGGATGGGCGAAGTGTATGCCGCGGAGCACCGGCTTCTGGGCTCAAAAGTAGCGCTGAAGACACTCAGCCCCAGCCTGCGCGGCAACCTGGGCGCAGAGCACCGGTTCAGGCAAGAGGCAGAGCTGGGGAGCGAGCTTTGTCATCCCAACCTGGTACGGGTGTTCGACTTCGAAGTCGCGGGCCCCGTTCCCTATTTCGTCATGGAGCTGCTGCAGGGTCAGGACTTGCGCAGCTTGCTCGACACGGTAGACGTGCTGCCTATCGACAGAGGTGTGGGGCTAGTCCTGGAGGCGCTCGCCGGCTTGGCGCTGGCGCATGAACGCGGGATCGTGCACCGCGACCTCAAGCCCTCCAACCTGTTCGTCGTCGAGCCTGGCCCACGCGAGCAGTGCAAGCTTCTAGACTTCGGCGTGGCCCGCGTGTCGGGGCGTACCGCTCCCAGCGTCGATCCACTTACGCTGAGCAACAGACCGATCGGCACGCTAGCCTACATGGCGCCCGAGCAGATCCGGTCCGCACGTGATGTCGATGCTCGCGCCGACGTCTACTCAGCCTGCGCGATTTTGCTGGAAGCCTTGAGCGGACAGAAACGTTTCGAGACCGACAGCGTGCCCGAGCAGATCTTCCGCACCCTGAATGAGACCGCTCCGCGTCTCGATGCGTTCGTGCAATGTCCAGCTGAGCTTGCGAACGTCATCGAACGCGGCCTATCTCGAAACCGGGAGGACCGACACGCGGATGCCGCGACGCTCGCCCGAACACTCGAAGCCTTTGTCCGGCAGGATTCCGCGCCAGCACCGGTCGTTCCTGCAGTCGGCAGCTCCGGTTCGAGACGGATGAGGATCGTGACGGTTGCCACCGCAGTAGTGGTCGGCGCCGGCCTCGCAACGGTTCCGCGCCTGATGAAGAGCAGCTCCGTGCCTATTGCACCTCAAGCGCCGGCCGCGGCTCATGAGCAGCAAGCGCTCCCGCCACCGTCTAGCCCGCCACCGTCTGGCTCGACGACGGCGGCGCCGGGGTTGAACGACCACCCGCCCCAGTCGAGTGACGTCACTCCGCTGGCCCCGTTGGGTACCGCGGGGGGCACTGGCGCACGAACCCCGGTTCGGCCGCGAGTCGTCCCAGCGGGCAAGCCGCCGATGTTGGAGCCGGCGCGCCCGCAACCTCCAATCACGGTAGAGCGCGGCAATCCCTATGAGTAGCGTCGCCTTCCGGTCATGGCGGCTCTTGCCGGTGCTCCTGGTGACGCACTCGCTAGCTGCGGCTCAGCCGGATACGCGCGAGCCGCCACAAGCCAATGCGGCCGCGCTGTTTCAGGATGCGCTCCTAGACTACGACCGGGGCGACCTCGAGGCGGCGATTGCCAAGCTGCGACAGGCACAGGCGGCCACTCCACACCCGACGGTGCTGTACAACTTGGCGCAATTTCTCGAGGCGGCTGGTCAGCACGCCGAAGCATCCCGTTGCTTCGAGCAATACTTAACGATGCTGGGGACCGAGATCGAGCCGGCGCGCGAGCAAGCCGTGCGCACCAAGCTCCGCGCACTCCGGCAGCGGCTCGCGCCTTTGCGCTTCGAAACCTCGCCCGCGCAGGCCAACATTCAGGTCGATGGCCAAAACGTAGACCTGTCGAGCGAGCTGCTGCTCAGTCCCGGTAGCCATCACCTCGAGGCGACGTTAACTGGCTTCGAGCCCGTGCAGCTCGAGCTGAAGGCGGTCGAAGGTGAGGCACAGCGCATCATCGTCCAACTCAAGCCTTCGTATGCGGCAGCCGCCCCTCGACCGGCTGGAGCTGGCGGGGCGCCGTCATCCCCCCCGGTTTCGCAGCGACTCGCAGGCGAGCCGGCACGAACGCCGCGCACCTGGGCGGTCGTTGCTTTGGCCACGGGGGTCGCCCTGGCAACAGGAGCAGTCGTCGTGCAGGTGATGAGCTCCTCGCGCAGCGAGGACTGGCGAGCGACAGACCGGAAGCTGGACGGGCTCGAACCGCAGATGCGCGGGGACTCCTACTGGGCAGCCCGTGCCAAGAATGCGGCGCTTGCGCGCAACATCCGCCACCTGGACGGCCTTCAGCTTGGGCTCTTCATTGGCGCAGGAACGCTCGCAGCCACCGGGGTCGGACTCTGGCTGACCAGTCCCCCGGACGCCGCCGGTAGGGTAGCGGGCGTAACGTTCCGACGAAGTTGGTAGCTCCTTGCGGCTCGGCCAAGGTGTGAACCGATGCGAGCCGAGCCCTCCCACGGCCGTGCGCACCACAACACGCGCGCTATGGCGCTATTGTCTCGAAGCGCTGTGCCTGGTTGTGCCAGCACACGAAGACTCGGCCTGATCGTGAAGTCTCGTGTTTGGTGTCGCTTGGCACGCGACGTGCTGAGTGGAACGCATGCTCATTCGCTGGTTTGGCTGCCTGACCCTACTGCTCGGCACCCTGCAGGCCTGCGGCGGGAGGGCTACGGAGCAAGAGCGATCATCAAACCCCCGCGGCGATTCCCCCGAGGACACTTCTTCGAGCGGCGACCTGCCCAACTCGAGCTCGGGCGGGACAGGCACCGCCGGCACTTCACAAGGGGCCGAGACGAGCGGCAGTGGCGGAACTGGCCAGACTGGCGGGACTGGCGGCTCGCTCTCGCACCCGCTCATAACGGGTGACCCGGCCTGTCCCACGGAAGGGCCCCTTAGCAGCGCCTGCGCGGTTCCCGACGCCGTGTGCGTCTACCGGGGACTAGCCTTGGCGAGCTATCCGATTCCCGAAGCGCCGATGCGCTGCACCTGCGTCAGTAAGGGCTACTGGAGTTGCGTCAGCTCCGACGAGCAAGGCAACAGCCCGTGTGTCGCATCGCCGCCCGGCTCCGGAAAAGCCTGCAAGGTTGGAGACTCTTGCGGGCAAGTAATCAATTGGGTGATGGGCTCTTGCTCGTGTGGATGCGAAGCAGACGAAGCCTTGGGTACGGGAGGGGCCCAGGGTGGTGAGCCTGCTGGTGGGGCGGGCGGGGAGAGCTCCGGTGCGGGTGGACTGGGGACCCCACAGGGCCGTTGGCAGTGCGCTTGCTGAGCGGAGCCGTCAGGGTAGCCGGCTGCCTGACCGCGCAGGCACCGCTTATCCGACGAGGCTGTCCTTCAGCGCCTCGATGACCACGCGCTGCTCTTCCACCGTTAGCCCCGGAAAGATCGGCAAAAACAGCGTCTCGCGAGCTGCGCTTTCGGTCTCGGGAAGCTCAAGGCCACGCATGGTCTCGGCAAAATAAGGTTCGAAGTGCAGAGGCTGGATGCCGCGACGGCACGAAACGTTGCGCGCGGCCATCCGCTTGACGAGCTCATCGGCGCTGACCTTCGCGGCCGCGGTCGTGCGGATGCAGTAAGACGACCAGCAGTGCGTCGCGTAGTCGGGCACATGTGGCGGCGCTACTTCACGAACCTGGCTGAGGAGCTCGTTGTAAAGCGCAGCTTGTTCGGCGCGTTGCGAGAGCATGGCGTCCAGCTTGGTCAGCTGAACGAGACCCATTGCTGCCTGCATGTCCGTCATGCGGTAGTTGTAACCCGACTCGAAATACTGTTGGAAAATGGCGCCTTTGGCTTCGTGACGCTTCAAGTCTGAAACAGAAGCACCGGTCGAGCGCAGAACGCGTGCCCGCTCGGCCCATTCGTCATTGTCCGTTACGAGCATGCCACCTTCACCGGTGGTGATCATCTTTCGAGGGTGGAAGCTGTAGCAACACGGTACGCCATGGCCCCCCGTGTAACTGCCCTTGTACTTGGCTCCGAAAGCCGTTGCAGCGTCATCGACCAGAATGAGCGAATGCTTTTCGGCCAGCGTCTTGAAGCGATCGAGATCTGCAGGCAGACCTATCTGATCGACCATCAGGATGGCGCGCGTCTTACCAGTGATCCGACTCTCGACGTCGTTGGGGTCGAGATTGTAGGTATCTCGCTCGATATCTGCGAACTTGCACACACCACCCGCGACCGTGACGGCATTGGCGTTTGCCATGCACGTGAAGCTCGGTAGGATGACTTCGTCACCGTGTTTGAGCCCCATCACTTGGAGCGCCAAGTGGATGGCGCTGGTTGCCGAGGTGGTTGCGACAGCGTGCTTCGCACCTGTCAGGCGCGCGATGATGTTTTCGAACTCCACGACCTTGGGACCGATACAAACCCAGCCGGACAGGATGACGTCCCGAACGGCCGCCGCCTCTTCCTCGCCTAGCCAAGGCCGCATGAGTGGAATGTGTTGCGAGAAGAGGTCCTGCGGCATGGTATTGCTGTAGTAGATCAGGCGCCTCGAGACGCAAGGGATCTCCGCCAGGCCACGAGCTTCTCCAGCCCTTCCCGCAGCCCGATCTTGGTCTCGAAACCGAGCTTTTCGCGGGCCTTTATCGGGCAACCGCGCCGGCGAGCGACGGGTCCCAGTTGGCGATCCGCCGTGAATTCCGGAGCCAGATCCGGCTTACCCATGACCTCGACCAGCGTTTGGCAGAGCTGCAAAAGGCTGGTGTCGACGCCGGTTGCGACGTTGAAGACCTCGTCGGACGCCTCACTCTCCAACCCCATGATGTTCGCGCGGACCGTATCGTCGATATAGACGAAGTCCATCGTTTGATCGCCCTTGCCATGGATGAGCGGAGCTTCCCCGGCATCGATGCGATCCATCCAGCGCACGAGCACCTCGGTGTAAATGCCCGTCAAATCCATGCGCGCTCCGTACAGATTGAAGTACCGGAACGCGACGTAGGGCAACCCGTACATCTCGTTGAAGCTGCGCAGGTATTGCTCGAGGGCGATCTTCGCGCCGCCGTACAGCGTGCGGTTGTTGAAGGGGCTCGTCTCCGTTATCGGCAGGGTGTCTGGATCACCGTAGACAGACGCGCTCGATGCAACGACGAGCTTTTTGACTTTGTGGCGCGCAGCAGATTCGAGCACGTTGAAACTGCCGTCCATCATCACTTCATGGCCTTCGCGCGGGTTAGCCGCGCACGCGGTGATGCGCAGCGCGGCTTGGTGGAAGACGTAGTCACAGCCCTCGGTGAGGCGGTCCACCAAGGCGCGGTCACGGATGTCGCCTTCGACCAATTCGAAACGCCCAGTCTTTTTGGCTTCCTCGATGTTGCTGCGGTTACCGCGCACGAAATTGTCGATGGCAATGACTCGCTTGGCGCCGCGCGCCAACAAGGCGTCGGCGATGTGCGAGCCCACGAAGCCGCCGCCGCCCGTCACTAGAATCGTGGAACCTTCGATGACCGACATGAGTTACTTCCTGTTCTCGGTTTTCAACTGGAATGCCTGAGCTACGTTCTAACTGGCAGGATTCGCGCGGGCACGCCCGCGACGACCGCCGCGGCGGGGACATTCTTGGTGACGACGGCACCTGCGCCAATTAGCGCGCCCTCACCGATTTCGATTCCGCACATGATTACAGCGCCAGAACCGATGTTTGCTCGGCGCCGGATGATGGTCTTTTCACAGATCCAATCGCTTCCGCCCTTGATTGAACCGTCTTGGTTCACCGCGGCCGGATGGCGGTCATTGATGAACATGACCCCGTGCCCGATGAAGCACTCGTCCTCGATCTGCACGCCCTCACAGATGAAGGTGTGGCTCGAGACCTTACAGCGAGCCCCGATCGAGGCGCCGCGCTGGATTTCGACGAACGACCCGATCAGCGTATCATCGCCGATTTCACAGCCGTAGGCGTTCACGAAGCTAAAAATGCGTACCCCCACGCCCAGCTTCACGTCTGGGCTCAAGCGGACGAAATTTTCTCGGTCACTCTCTGCGTTCCGGGACGGGTGAGCCATGCTGTCTCCCTCTACGCCAGGGTATCGATGTCCAAAACGGCCTGCACGACTTCGTCTTGCTCCGCGTCGGTCATGACGTGAAATAGCGGGATCAGAATGGTGCGATCGCGGGCCTCCTCTGATACTCGCAGGCCGCCTGGCCCTGACGCCCACGTGCCCCTTCCAGCGTATGCGGGCTCTTGATGCGCGTTGCTGATGCCACGCTTGCCAGCGATGCCGCGGTCCATCAGATGCTGCAACGCTTCCACCTGAGTCACCTTGGCAGTCGGCTTCATGCGCAGCGGGTAGCTCTGCCAGTTGCAGCGCGCCCATTCGCGCTCGATTGGCGGTGAAAAGCTGTGCGACGCTTGCAGCGCCGCCTGGTAACGTTCACCAAGCCTCCGGCGCCGTTCCACGATCTCGGCGAGCCGCAAGAGTTGGGGTCTGCCAACGGACGCCTGCAGGTCCGTCAGGCGGTAGTTGAAGGCGGGCTCGGTGTACTCTTCGAACACGACCTTGTCGCTGTGATGGCGCACGGTATCCGGCACGCTCATCGCGTGCTGACGCTTGAGCTTCAAACGCTGTGCTACCTCCGCAGAACGGGTCGTAATCATCCCCCCGTCACCGGTGGTGACGATTTTGCGCGGATGGAATGAGAAGCAAGCCAGGGCGCCGTGCGGTTTACCAATGCGTTCCCAGCTACCATTCCAGTTGATTTCGCTGCCGATGGCGCAGGCAGCATCCTCAATCACCGGAATTCCCGCACGCTCCGCAATCGCCATGATTGCGGACAGATCGCAGGGGATCCCGATCTGGTGGACCGCGATGATGGCTCGCGTTTTTGCCGTGATTGTCTGCGCGAGCGAAGCTGGGTTCATGCCGTACGTGTCTGCTTCGACATCGCAGAACACGGGGCGGGCGCCGACCGCAACGATGGCATTTGCGGTGGCGACGAAGCTGTGACTTACGGTAACGACGTCATCACCAGCGCCGATTCCGAGAACCCGCAGCGAAAGCTCCAAGGCAACGGTGCAGTTCGATACGGCAACCGCGTATGGTGCGTCGACGGTCGCAGCGAACTCTTTCTCGAACGCTGCGACTTCTGGTCCCTGCGTGATCCATCCAGAGCGGATGGTCCGCGACGCCGCCTCGATCTCCGAGTCCCGAAGATCGGGACGCGTGATTGGTATGCGGATAGCCATGCTCAGGCTAATTCTTTTGCTATTGCGACGACGGCTTCGATTACTTCATCCGCCTGACCGTCAGTGAGCTCGGGGAACATAGGCAGTGAGATTTCCGTCGACGCGGCTCGCTCTGACTCGGGAAGTGCGCCGACGCCGAGGCCAAGGCTGGCGTAGGCCGGCTGCAGATGGACGGGCTTCGGGTAGTGAACACCCGACTGCACACCTTTGACCTCCAAGCGCGAGCGGAACTCGTCACGCTTGGCGTGGAAGATCGGGAAGATGTGCCAGCTCGGCTCGGACCAATCGTTTGCGGGTAGCAGGCCAACCCCCGGAAGGCCCGCGAACGCGCTGAGGTACTTCGCGGCGATCTGCCTGCGCCGGGCGTTCCAGCCATCCAACAGCGGTAGCTTTGCCGAAAGCACCGCACCCTGAAACCCATCGAGGCGCCAGTTGAAGCCGAGCTCGACGTGATTGTGACGCCCGTCCTGCGCATGATCGCGGAGGCGACGCACGCGAGCCGCAACGTTGTCGTCGTCCGTCATCACGGCCCCGCCTTCACCCCAAGCGCCGAGGTTTTTGCCTGGATAGAAGCTGGTCGCGTTGACGAGACCGAACGAACCCGTCTGCTTGCCGCGATATTTGGCGCCGACAGACTGCGCACAATCTTCGATGATCGGAATTTTGCGTGCCGCGGCTACGTCCAACAGCGGCCGCATGTCGATTGGCTGGCCATAGAGGTGCACCGGCAAAATAGCTTTGGTGCGCGGCGTGATCAGCGAGTCAACGACCTTTGGATTCATGCCGCATGTGGCCGGATCGATGTCCGCGAATACAGGCTTTGCGCCGACATAGCTGATAGCCCACACCGTCGAAATCCAGGTATGGGAGACAGTGATGACTTCGTCGCCGGCTTGAACACCAGCGGTGATCAGCGCCGCATGGAGCGAGGTCGTACCGGTGTTCACGGCAATTACGTGGCGTACTCCCAGGTAGTCCGCGAATTGCTTCTCGAAATCACCTACGGCGGGACCATTCGCGAAGCCCTGACCGTCAATGACGCGTTCGATTGCGGGGAGGACCAGCGCCTTCAACTGCGCGGTTTGCTCCTTGAGCGAGAGGAAGGGGATCACGTTCGCGGATCCTTTCTAGGTAGGTGGTTCTGTCTCAGACGATTGACACGGGCACTCCGCCGGAGCGCATCGATTGACCCGCAGCTTCGCAAATTTGAACGATCTGCCGACCGTCTTCACCATTCGGGAGCGGCAGACTTTCCCCGCGGAGCACGCGGGCGATTTCCTTGACCTGCGTACCGAGCGCTTCGCTGTTGTTGATTGCCGGCGCATGCATGTCACCACGACGGTAGTTGACGAGCACTTGCTTGCGGGCTTCGGCATCCAAAACGTCGAAGGTGACACCGTGGTCGTAAATCTTCAGCTTCTCGCTCAGCTCTAGGTCGTCGAAGGTCACCGAGCGGTTGGTGCCCGCGAAGATCATGCGCCGCAGTTTAACCGGTGAAAGCCAAGAGAGATGAAGATGCGCCGTGACTCCGCCTTCGAAGGTGAGAGTCAGATAGGCGACGTCGGCCAGGTTGCGCGGGTTGTGCGAGGAACCCGTCGCCTGGACGCTTACGACCTTCTTGCCGAGCACGTACGTCAAGATCGAGATGTCGTGGGGGGCAAGGTCCCAGATTACATCCACGTCCGACTGAAAAAGCCCCAGATTGATGCGGGCGGAATCCACGTAATAAAGTTCGCCGAGTGCGCCCGACCTGTAGAGTTCGCGGATTTTGCGAACTGCGCCCGTGTACGTGAACGTGTGGTCGACGAAAAGTTTGAGACCTTGCTTCTCGGTCAGAGCGAGAAGCTCGTCCGCTTCCTTGACGGAGGAGCACAGCGGCTTTTCGCAGAGCACGTTTGCGCCCGCCTCGAGCGCTTGCTTGCACAGTGCATGATGCGCAGCGACGGGAGTGGCGACCGCAACGAGATCGACTTTCGTACCCGAAGCAAACAGCTCCGTGAGCGACTCGAAGGCTTTTGCCTGCGGATAAAATTCAGCGAGACGCTGCAGCCGCGCCGCCTGCTGGTCCACCAGCGCAACGAGCGACCAGTCGTCGCTCATCTGAAAATTCCGGGCTAGATTAGGTCCCCAGTAGCCCAAACCAACAACCGCGACGCAGAGCCTGTTCATGGAAGCCGGCGGAACCTAGCATGCCACCGCTACCTCCGCAACACAGCGCAGGGTCACTCGATCAAGCACGTTTTAGGCGCGATCCGAGCTTTTTACCCGACGCCGCCGGTGGGGTCTGGTGCTCGAAACGCAAGCTGCGCGCGCTCAAAATTTGCGACTTTGGATCAAGCCCGCAGATCCGCTGAGGCTCGGAAAAATGCGGCGTCGAAACCAGCAGCTCAGGTCCTTTCAACCTGGTAAGAGAGCGGCGCATGTGGCGTGCGATTCAGGCGAGCCAAACGCGTGGTCGGAGGGCGCTCGGAGTGGTGCGGACGCTCCTGCTCTGCGCGGCACTCGGTTGCGCGATGTTTCTGTTGGTTGACGGGGTCCGAGAACATTATGCGATCCAGCACTGGCTCGTATGGAGGTACCTGGCGGTCAGCGCCTTGACGCTGTTTTGGGGCGCGAGCGCCACATTGTTCGGCAATGCGCTGCTGCACCGGGCGCTGCGCCTCCACCTGCGCCTCGGCGAGCACGCTTTCTTTTCCTTTGCGCTCGGCACGCTCAGCTTCTTCGTGCTCGCGTTCGTGTGCGGCGCACTTCGGCTGTACGGAACCACCTACTTCATCGTATCGCCGCTCATCCTGGCCGGAGCCGGTCTCTGGCTTGCCCGCCGTCAGCTGAAGTCTCTGTTCCGCCGACGGGCCCGCTTGCTCGCAGTCTCGAAGCAATCCCCCTTCGACCTCGCGCTCTTCGCGGCGGGCCTGCTGTGCCTCGCCCTCCTGTACGTGTCGATTCTGCATCCGAATCACACGTCCTACGATGCGCGCTGGTACCACTTGGGTATGGCCGAGCAGTACGCGGCCTATGGCGGTATTTTTCGCGCGGCGGAGGGGTCGTTCGTAGCCGCATACCCCCTGCTCGGCAGCTTCATCTACGGCTGGGCATTCTTGCTGCCGAAGAGCCTTCTCTTCGATCAGGTCAACCTTGCCTCGCACCTCGAATTCTTAATTTTCGTCGTTACTTTGCTGGGCGTTTCATGCGTCGCCAGCCGGCTCGTGCCGCGCATGCGCGTTCGCCACGCATGGGTTGCGCGTTTCCTCTTTCCGGGCGTCTTCGTCTACGACTCGAGTCTACTAGGGGGCGGTGATCACATCGCCGCCCTGTGGAGCCCTGCGATCGCGGTCGCTCTGTTCTTGGTCTATCGAAGTAGCTGGGTCGGGGCCTGGGCTCTCATCGGGCTCATGATCGCGGGCTGCGCGTTGACCAAGTACACGTCGATTGCCCTACTGGTCCCCGCGGCTCTCGTGCTTGCGTGGCTCACGGCTCGTGAATCGCTGCGAGCCATACGCTCGCGCACGTTCCGAAATTTGCGCGGACCGGGGCTTGCCGCAGCGCTCGCCCTCGTCGTCACTGCGCCGCACTGGCTAAAAAATTGGATCTGGTACAAGAACCCCGTCTACCCACTGGCGCATGGCCTTTTCGGAGGCACGCCATGGACACCAGACACGTCCTATGTGTTCGACGTGGGGCGTGCAACGACCTGGGCCCCACGGGGCGACCTCGGCTCACGCTTGTTGGAGACTTGTAAGAGCGTTTTCACGTTCTCCTTCATTCCGCACGACTGGCCGGATTTTCACGGCAGCTGGCCCGTGTTTGGGTTTCTCTTCACTTTGCTCCTGCTTTGTTTGCCCTTCCTGAAGAAAAGCGCGCGCATAGCTCTGGCTGCGGCCCTGCTCCACGTCGCACTGTTCGTCTGGTACTGGACGCAACACGAAGACCGCTACCTTCAAGCACTTGCCCCCTTGATGGCAGCGTGCGTCGCCGCGACCCTCGCTCTACTTTGGCGACAGCACTGGGCGGTTCGCTGCTTCGCCGCCGGCCCCGTCGCGCTCCAGGTGCTGTGGGGGCTCGATGCTCCGTTCATCGAGAGCCATGCCATGGTGCGCACGACCCCGTTTCATACGAGCCTCACGTTGGCGAGCACCGGTTACAAAAAGAACTATGAAGAACGCCTGCAGGTGCAGAGCGCCGAAGTGGCCGTCCAGCGCCTGCTCCCCGCGACGTCCAAGGCAGTGCTGCATGAGCAACATTTGCTGCTCGGGTTTCGCAGGCCCATCGTGGCGGACTTTCCGATGTTTCAGGGCGGCATCAGCTATGGCCGCGTAGGCGGCCGACGCGCGCTCCATCGATTCTTTTCAGAACTGGGCGTGACCCATTTCATCTGGGTCAGCGGCCAATCCCGAGCGGCGGACAGCGTCGCCGGGGACTTCGCGTTTTTCGACTACGTCGTTAATGTTGCCACACAGGTTGGCAGTGAAGGCGGCTATCGCGTTTCCGCGCAGCCGGCGACTCCGCTAGCGGACACGAATGACCTGGTCGCGTTCTTCGGCTGCCCCAACGACTCATACGCACACGGGCTGTACGAACGGTCGAAAATGACGGTCATGGGACTCGGGCGGCATCGAGCCTCCGAATACCCAAAGCCGCAGGTGCCCATCGGCACGCGTCAGCCGGATTCGCTGGTTGCACAGGCCCAATTCGTCATGACTGGCCAGTGTGGCGCTCGGCCATCATCTCGCGCCTTGGCGTCTTTCACTCAGGTTGCGAGTCGCGGAACGAATCAGCTGTGGATCAGAAACCGTGAGTAGTCGGCGAGGTAGGGCGCCTAATTAGGATTGCGCGCGTACAGCGTCAACTTACCGCGATTGGTCAGTGCTTGGAACTGCGACGCCACGGGCCGGGCCAAGGGAGGGTTGCATGAAGTATCCAGGGCCAGAAAATCGGCGCGCGCTATTTGAGCGTCGCGCTCCGCTGGCGCGTCGAGCCGCTCGAGGGCCTTGGGG
The DNA here is from genome assembly GCA_043752365.1 of Myxococcales bacterium. GTDB lineage: Bacteria > Myxococcota_A > Polyangia > Polyangiales > Polyangiaceae > PMG-095. The sequence continues at coordinate 23,732 of JAYUYU010000567.1, forward strand.
TACTTCGCGGCTGGGCGTTGATCGTAGTACGGCAGAATCGAAAGGTCGCGAAGGCGATGTAGGCCAGCCTCGTAGTGTTCTCGCCCGAATAGGCCGTTCTTCGGGCAGGCATAAACCGCGACGGTTTGCCCGAACCCACCGCCATTCGGCGCAGTCGTGGGTAGCTGCGCAAGGTTCCAACCGCCAACGGTGGTCTTGTTTACCGTGCTGCGCAGCGCGAACGTAAAAAACACCAAGTCATCAGCAAGGCTGGACAGTCCCTGACTCGGGGTCCAGGCCACGTGCGTGATGTTCATCTCGCGCATGCGCTCGTACAGCTGCTTGTGTGACTCGAAAGTCTCGTAGATTAACCCCGATTGGGTGGCTGCCGAGTCATACACGCTCTGTGCTCCGAGCCCGAGCCGCAGAACTTCTTGATGCAATAGGATGACGCTCTGCTTGGGGACGGCCGCGCCGAGGGCCTCCAGCGAAGCAAATTGCTCGTAGCGCGCGTGGCGAGCGCCCTCCGTCAATCCGTCGTTGACGAAGTCGATGACGGCTTTGATGGGCGAGGTGCCAAGGAAGCTGTGATTCGGAATGAAGTAGACGTTTGCACCCCACACCACCTGCAGCACCACCAGCACCGACGCCGCGACCTTGGTGACGAAGCCGGAACGCCACGCCTGAATCAGCACGGCAGCGACCGCCGCGGCCATCCAGGGAATGATTGCCTGTAGGTAGCGCTCCTCGGGCTGCAAGCGATGCCAAACGAACAGCCCCACGAGCACGGCGACATACAGCGAACCAATGCGCTTGATGCCGCGGACAGCCGGCAGACACAGCATGCTCAGCGTGAAAAGCGAGCCAAAGACCGGCAGGCTACCGTGATACGTGTAATTGATGGCGTTGAACGCGTGCTGGTACGTGTACTCGAGGGATTCCTTGTAGGACGCCCAATCCGACGCCCGTTCCCCAGCCAGGCTCCTGAAGGCATCGAAGCGATAGGCTGCCTCCGCGCTCCACGGCCGCAGCGCGAGATGCCGATAGAGCGCCGGAAAAACTGGGTCCCCGTACCACAGCCAATTTTTCAACCAGTGCGGTGCCGTGGCGACCAACCCCACGCCTAGCGTAACGACTGGCGCAGCCAGCGTTGCCAATGGTATCCGCCTTGAGCGCCTTAGTTCACGGGCGCTCAGCCAGGTAGCTCTGACGATGAAGCCGCACGCCGGAAACACACACAAGATCAGCGCCGTGTATTTGGTGTTCAGCGCTCCAGCCATGAAGATAGCCAGAAGCACGCAGTACCGCAGATTGAGCGCCGGCCAAGCGCGGAGCAACGTTAGGTAGATGGGGACCGCCCAGAACGCAGCAACGTGATCGGCACCTCCGCACAGCGAACTGTCGTACAGCAGGATGGACGGAAACAGAAATAGCGTTACCCAGGCATGTGGCGCGCGAATGCGGCGCAGCAGCACGCGAACCAGAGCCGGGATCGAGACGAGCGTCCAGATTAAGAGCGTGTACTCGAGGTGCTGAGCTAGCTCGACGCGGTCGAACGTTTTGCCCCACGGAAGCTGAAACGCCCATGTATAGAGGTAGGTAGCAAGTTGGGGGTAGGAGCCGAGATACCAGGCTTCCGGAAAGCGCGCGATTCTACCTGAGATCGCGTAGCTCTCCGCGAGTTGTAGGTGATACCAACGCGCGTCATACGAGATGTTCTGCGGATGCAGAATGTTGACGTAGAGAAGCAGCAGCGCGAGCAGTCCTGCCGCGGTGAGCGGCAGTGCCAGAAGGTCGAGTCTACGCGGTTCCCGCCGCGCTCGATACCGCACATGTCGCTGAACGCGGCGCGCATAGCGTATCAATGATTTGCCGCCGAGCAGGCACATTCCCAGCGGCACTGCGACGAAGCTCACGCGGCCAAGGCCTCCGAAAAGCCCCACCGCGAACGTGAGCGCAAAGTGGCCGAACACTCCCAGCGCAAAAGACAGCACCACGTGCTCGCGAATCGGCAGCGGGCGACGAAGGCCCCACTTCAACAGCTGATGACCTGCGGCCAGGGCTGCGAAGCTCCAGACCGCACACAACGACACGTACCCAGCGTACCGCCAAAACAGCCACTCTTTTACGGGGTAGTGCTGCTCGACGACGTGCAAAAACTTGCTCGCACCGATGCACAGCGCAACGAAAAAAACCGCGGCGCGCCACCTGTTCCTGACTGCTGCGGGCAGCGCTGCCCGAATCGCCGAAAACTTCATGAGGCTCAGCCGTTGCCGGAACGCTTGGACGGACCGAGCTGGCGGCGCAGCCAAAGAGCAGACATATCCCGCAAAGAGTGCAAGATCACTTTGGGCTTACCAGCGGTCGGTTTGCCCGTGAGGCGCGGGTGATACGTGACGTCCACGCTGCGCACACGAAAGCCAGCGTCATGCGCACGGATCAGGAGAGAGGGAGTTAGAAAAGCCGTGCTCGTGGTCTCTGGCGGAACCTTCTCCAACACCTCACGCCGGTACAGCTGAACGAAATTGTAGTCCGAGAGCGTGAGCGGAAAGAGCAGATTCAGCAGATTCACGTGCACGAAGGACGTCAGTAGCCGATACGGCGAGTAACCCGCGCGCTGAAGGCGCGTGGCCACGACGATGTCCGCGTCCTCCAGGACCGGCATCATCAGTCGCAAATCATCGAGGTCGAAAGGATAGTCGATGGCATTGTGAATGATGAGCTCGTAGCGGGCCTCGCGAAAGCCTCGTACCAGGCTTGCGCCTTGGCCTCGATTGCGGTCATTGTGCAGGACTCGCACTTCGTTGACGTACTCTTGGGCCAACTCATCCGCAATTTTGCCGGTGCCGTCCGAACCGCAATCGTCGACAATCAGCACCTCGAACTCGTCGAATTGCGTTCGCAACGAAGCAACTGAGCGCGCTATCGTTTCCCGGATCGCGGCCGACTCATTGTACGCCGCGTAGACGACGCTAATCCGCGGTTTATTGGCATCTTTCATAACAGTCGCTTCCATTCGAATTGCTCACCCGCCACACCAACCGCAACTGCTGGGGCTCCGCGAACGACGGTTCCGTCGGGCACGTCCCGCGTGACGACGGCGCCCGCCGAAACTACGCAGTATTCGCCGATGC